>JAJDHV010000129.1 GCA_030266365.1 Synergistaceae bacterium OttesenSCG-928-I11
CTTTCAACGCGCTCGCCGCCACCGTGTAGGGGCTGGCGAGGTAGATGAAGCTGTCCTTGTCGCCCATGCGGCCCTTGAAGTTGCGGTTCGCCGTGCTGATGCAGGCCTCGCCGGGGGCGAGGGTGCCCATGTGCGCGCCGAGGCACGGTCCGCAGCCGGAGTTGCAGACGATGCAGCCCGCGTCCAGCAGGGTGTCGATGGTGCCGTCGTGCATGGCCTCGCGATAGACGTTCCACGACGCCGGGATGACGATCGTGCGTGCTTTGACGCGCTTGCCCTTGAGAATCCTGGCAGCCGCGTGCAGGTCCTCGAGACGCCCGTTCGTGCAGGTGCCGAGGAACGCCTGGTTGATCTTCGTTCCCTTCACCTCGTCGATCGTGGCGTAGTTGTCGACTGTGTGCGGTTTCGCCACGCCCGGGACAATGTCGCCAAGGTCGTACTTGTACTCCTTCGCGTAGACCGCGTCGGGATCGGCCCAAAGGGCTTCCCAGTTGCTTGCCTTCTCTTTGCCCTTGATGTAATCCAGGACCTTCTGGTCGGGCTTGCAAGCGGCGTTCTTCGCGCCCATCTCGATGCCGAGGTTGCAGAGCGTCATGCGCTCGGAGATGCTCATGTTGTCGATGCCGTCGCCGTGGAACTCGACGCTCATGTAGTCCGCACCGTCCGACTTGACGTCGCCCATGACCTTGAGGATGAAATCCTTCGCCGAGACGCCCGGCTTAAGTTTGCCGGTCGCGGTGATCTTGATGCTCTCCGGGACCTTGAACCAGACCTGGCCGGTTGCCCAGGCCGCCGCCATCTCGCTGCGGCCGATACCGGTCGCGAACGTGCCGAACGCACCGTACGTGCAGGTGTGGCTGTCGCTGCCGATGACGACGAGGCCCGGCAGGGCGAAGCCCTCTTCGGGGAACTTCTGGTGGCAAACGCCGCCGTCGCTCGACACGTCGAAGAAGTGCGGTGCGCCTTGCTCCGCCATGAACTCGCGGGCTTCCTTGTGGTTGACCGCGTGGTCGCTCGACGGCGCGGGGACGCCGTGGTCGAGGATGACGACGAGTCTCTCCGGCTTCCAGACCTTCGCGACGCCGATCTTCTTGAAAGTGCGGGAGATCGGGCCGGTGTTGTCGTGGCTCATACAGAAGTCGGGTTCGACGGTGACGACCTCGTTCGCGCTGACCGGGCGTCCGACGGCCTTGCCGAGTGCCTTTTCCGCAAATGTCTTACCCATTCGAACGCACCAACTTTTTCTGTGCCTTGAGATAGGGGATCAGGCCGCCCGCGGCCATGATGTCCTTCTCGAGGTCGCTCACCGCGTCGCCGTGGAACGTCTCGCCGTTCGTCGTGTCCTTGATCGTGCCGGTCGAGAGCTCGACCTCGAGCATGTCGCCGTCCTTGATCTTGCCGGCCTTGATGGCCTCCGAGATCCCCTTGATGAAGAGGACGGGGTAGCCGTTGTTGATCGCGTTGCGGTAGTAGATGCGGGAGCAGGTCTCCGCCAGGATGACGGGCACGCCCGCTTCCTTGAGGCAGTAGACGGCGTGCTCGCGGCTGGAGCCGCAGCCGAAGTTCTTGCCGCCGACGACGAAGTCGCCCGGCTTGACCTCTTTCGCGAAGTGTTCCTTGCCGGGGTAGTACTCGAAGGAGTACTGCGGCATGTTCTTCGGGTCGGTCTCCGCAAGGTATTTATTGTGGTAGATCAGGTCGGTGTCGACGTCGTCGCCGAACACCCACGCTCTTCCTTTCAGGACTTCACTCATTTCTATCTCGACCTCCCTAACAGATGATATCGCGAGGATCGGTGATGACGCCCTTGACTGCGGTCGCCATCGCGCTTGCCGGGCTCAGCAGGTACGTGTGGCTGCCCTTGCCGACCTTGCCGATGAAGTTGCGGTTCGTCGTCGAGCAGCCGACGTCGCCCGACGGCAGCGCGCCGTAGTGCTCGGCGGTGCAGAGGGCGCAGGTCGGGTTCGTGAAGACGACGCCGCCCTCGAGGAACTTCTCGATGTATCCGGCCTTGGCGCAGGCGAGCATGACCTCGCGCGTCGCGGGGGTGATGATCGTGCGCACCTTCGGCGACACTTTGCCGCCCGCCTTCTCGAACACGTCTTCGACATCAACCACGGCATCGGCCAGCACGTGCTGCTCGAGAACGGCCTCGTCAAACCGGGCGACGTCATCCTGGGCACCGACAGTCACATGAACCTGCTCGGCGCGGTCGCGGCATTCGCAACAGGCGTCGGCAACACGGACATCGCGGCAAGCTGGCTCAACGGCACGAACTGGTTCCGCGTTCCCGAGACGATGAAGATCGAGGTGACGGGCGAGTTCAAGTGCGGCGTCTACATGCGCGACCTGCTGACCAAGATCGTCGGCGACCTCGGCGCGGGCGGCATGGACTTCCTCGCCGTCGAATTCACGGGCGACACGATCGAGCGCTCCTCGCTCGCCGACCGCATCACACTCTGCTCCATGGTCACCGAGATGAGCGGCAAGATCGGCCTGATCCTGCCGAACGGCGCGGTCCTCGACTGGCTCGTCGAGCGCGCGGGGCCCGAGGTGAAAAAGCGCGTCGAGGCGATCAAGCCGGACGCCGACGCACCCTACTGCCAGGTACTCAAGTACGACGTCTCGAAGCTCG
>JAJDHV010000130.1 GCA_030266365.1 Synergistaceae bacterium OttesenSCG-928-I11
TGACGTACTCGTAGAAGAAGACGAGCGCGCCAATGGTATGCGCGTCGATCCGGTCGAGTTCGATCCATGCGACGGGCCGCCCGGCCTTGATCAGCGCCGCGGCCGTGCTCTTGGCCTCGCAGCGGAGCATCTCGCCCATCTTCTGCCCGGAGAGGTACGAAAGGGAGGCGAGGGAGGCGTCCGAGACGCGCGGCAGGTCGATCTCCTCCGTCCGCTCGGCCACGTCGATCAACGTGTAGAACTTGTCGTCCGGCCCCGCAGTGTAGAGCTGTACCTGCGAGTGCTGGTCGATGGCGCCGAGCGCGCGCACCGGCGTCGTGCCCATGCCGTCCTTGCCGACGCTCTCGCCCCAGAGCTGGGCAAACCACTCAGCGAACGTCTCCAGGCGGTTGGCGTACGGCATCATGACCGCCATCGGCCTGCCGCTCTTCTCATGATAGCGGTGCAACGACGCGAGGTTCAGCGCCGGATTTTCCGCGGGGTTGCAGTTTGCCAGAAATTTTTTCATCGCGGAAGCGCCCGCGAGCAGGTCGTCGATATCCGCGCCGAGCGCGGACGCCGTCACGAGTCCGCACGGGGAGAGGACGGAGAAGCGCCCGCCCACCGACGGCGGAATCTCGAGCGACCGGCTGCCGGTCGCCTGCGCGTACGCGCGAAACGCGCCGCCCTTCGGGTCGGTGATGACGAGAATGTCGTTATCGACGGAGCCGCCACGCGCGGACTCCATCATCGACCGAAACCAGAGGAACTGCGACATCGTCTCCGCGGTCGAGCCGGATTTGCTGACGCCGATCAGGGCGACGCGCGCGCCGGCGACACGCGACCAGATCGCGCGCGCCTTGTCCGGGTCGGGGTTGTCCGCAAGATAGAAGCGCGGTCGCCGTCCGCCGTCCGCGTCGCGCGGATCCTCGTTGAAATACATCGGCAACAGCGCCTGATGCAGCATCAGGTTGCCGAGCGCCGATCCGCCGATGCCGACGTGCACAATGGCGTCGTACGAGCGCAGCCATTCTGCCGCCTCCCGAACGCAGGCCGTCTCCGCCTCCGACAGGTCGTACCAGCCGAAACCGCTCGCGCCCTTCGCCGCGTTATCCGCAATCCAGCGCACGGCCTCCGCCAGCGGCTCGTCGAAACGCGCGCGGCACGAGGCGAAATCCGCCGACGCGTCGGACGCTACCGCGGCACCGAACGAAAAACGGATCCCCAGGTCGCGGGACATGTTCGTTCCCCTACGCGTCCACGGGGAAATCTTCGCGCGTGCACTGCACCTCTGCCTCGATCGCCTCGACGTCGCCGGGGATGAAGAAGTGCTTGCGCGTGATCTTCACGTGGACCTCGCTCGCCTTCTCGAAGCGCGCGAGCATCTCGCGCGCGATCCGCAGCGCGAGGCTGACGCGGGACTTGAACTTCGTCCCCATCATGACGCCCTTCGCTGTCTCGTAGACGTCCGCGCCCTTGATCTTGCTCACAGCCGACTGCGAGGCGTCCTCCGGCGACAGCGGGAAGAAGAGCGTCACGTCGACGATGAAGACGAGTCCAAGTTCGCGCTCGACCTCGAGCGATCCGTGAAACGCGTGGAAATGCATTCCTCTTATCGTATACTTGCCCAGCATACCTCTCACTCCTTCGTTTAAATCAGGTCCGCGTCGCGCAGCGCGGAGTCGATCGCGCTCTGGTCGAAACCGACGATGTACCGCTCGCCGACCTTGACCACGGGCACGCCGCGCTGTCTCGTCTTCTGCACGATCTCCGCCGCGGCGTCGCGGTTCTCGGAGACGTTGACGGACTCGTAGGCGACCTTCAGGGAATCGAGATATTCCTTGGCCTTGACGCACCAGGGACAGCTGTTCGTCGAATAAACCACAACGTTCATTTCAATCACTCCTTAATCCATTTCTCAAAACGCACATTCACGCGCATTCGACAATAGTAATCACAGCGTCCGCGAGCGTCAAGTTCGTTTGGCGGTTCGCCCGCGCGTCAATAATCGACGTTCGCGTACGCCTCGAGTTTCCGGTACTTGTGCTCCGCTTCGATGTAGCGGATCGTTCCGCTCTTCGAGCGCATGACGAGGGACGACGTATGGATCGTGTCGCCGACGTACTTGACGCCGTGCAGCCAGTCGCCGTCCGTCACGCCGGTCGCAGCGAAGTACACGTTGTCGCTCCCGACGAGATCGTCCAGCGTCAGGACCTTGTTGATGTCCATGCCCGCCTCGCGGCACTGGTTCGCCTCATCCTCGTTGCGGGGCCAGAGTTTGCACTGCATGTTGCCGCCGACGCACTTGAGCGCACAGGCCGAGATGACCGCCTCCGGCGAGCCGCCGACGCCGAGCAGGAGGTCGATGCCGGAGTCGAACTTGCACGTCGAGAGCGCGCCCGCTACGTCTCCGTCCGGGATCAGGCGGATGCGTGCTTGAGCCGCGCGGATTTCCTTGATGACCGCCTCGTGGCGCGGGCGGTCGAGGATGATGACCGTGACGTCCTCCGCGCGCTTGCCGAGGGCCTTGGCGACGGCGTGAATGTTGTCCGTGACGGAGGCGTTGATGTCGATGGCGTGCGCCGCAGCAGGCCCCGTCGCAATCTTGTCCATGTAGAAGATATGGCGCGGGT
>JAJDHV010000131.1 GCA_030266365.1 Synergistaceae bacterium OttesenSCG-928-I11
CGGGTGGGGATTCGCACCGCGCCGCGCGATGTCGTTGAAGAACAGGGCGATATAGCCGATCACGCACCCGGCAGCGAGCGCCAGCAGCCAGTCGTACCACGGCGTTTTGTCTTTCGATCCCCTTTGCGTCGCCGGAAAGAGAATGTAGACGGCGACGATCGCAAACGTGAGATGAATCGCCCGCTGTATGACGATCGGCATCGCCGTGATCCCCGCGGTGTAAAGGTGGAAGAGCGACATCGCGGCAAGCCACGCGCCGATGAATTTACCCGAAAGGCCGCGCAGATTTCTGTAGCGGCTCTCGGCATCGTATTTTTCGATCAGTTTCTGGATATCCTCCTGCGGCACCTCGGTGCTCGAGATGCGCTCGCGCGCACCGCTCTCCGCGGCGGCAGGGATGTTGCTTTCTTTATCCTGCATTCCAAACCTCCTGTAAACGGGCGGGGCGAGCCGGCGAACGCCGCGCGTCGCCCCGCGCTCATGGATTGGACTCGAGTCGTTTGAGCGCTTATTTCAGCGCGCCGACCTCCTTGAAGTATTTCTCCGCGCCGGGGTGCAGCGGGATCTGGATGTAGTGCAGGTTGTCCGTGCTCATGCTCTCCATCCTCGGGGAGACGACGGTCAGGTCTTTTTTGTTCTCGAACAGGGTCTTCGCCATCTCGTAGGCGAGGTCGTCCTTCACATCCTGGTTGATGATCAGAACGTTCCAGCTGCCGAACGTCTTGACCTCTTTCACCTGGTCCTTGTAGGTATTCGCGGGGATGGAGAACGGATTCATGTAGGGCAGCTCGGCCTGCACCTTCTGGATCAGATCGTCGGGAAGGTCCACGAACTCGACGATGCCGAGCGTGGCCATTTCGACGACGCCCGCGATGCCCATCGCGCCGACCGTGAGGGCCGCGTCGATGTGCTTGTCCGCCATGGCGGACGCGGTGTCCGAGAGGCCGAGCGGCTCACAGCGAAGGTCCTTGTCGGGGTCGAGTCCAGCGATCTTGAGCAGCATCTTCGCGGTCGCCTCGGTGCCGCTGCCGACCGCGCCGGTCGAAACGCGCTTGCCCTTGAGATCCGCGACGCTCTTGATGTCGCTGCCCTTCGCCACGAGGAAGTGGATCGGCTCCGGATAGAGCGGCAGCAAGGCGCGCAGGTTCTTCTGGGCGTTGCCCTCGAACAGGCCCTTGCCCTCATAGGCGAAGAAGTACAGACCGTCCGCGAAGCCGACCTCTGCCTCGCCCTTCGACATGAGCTGGATGTTCTGCGCGGTGCCGCCCGTCGACTGAGCGCTCGCCTTCATGTCCTTGATATTCGAACTCCAGATTTTCGCCATGGCGGCGCCGACGGGGTAATACGTGCCGCCGGTCGTGCCGGTGCCGAGGTTGATGAACGTGGCCGCCTCAGACGGAGCGGCGAACGAAAACGCGAAAATACCCAGGAAGAGCAGCAGAGCGAGACGTACGACTTTCGATGAAACAGCAAAAGCTTTCACAATAAATTCCCTCCAATTCGATTTAAATCGTCTACGAACCAATCGCTCGATGGCAAAATGCATCGAGCCCACATGATACCTGTGCTCAAGAACGCTCTTTTCTCGACTCGCACCTCCCCTCGTTCTATTGAAACTCCCGCGTCGGGAGCAAATGTCGAACGGCGAATGTCCATTCGCCGTTTCACACCCTTTCGATACGTTCGAAAGGGGGGTTATTTCTATGCCCAACTTTTATGATCTTATCGCATCGCATGGGAATTTTCAACGATTTCCCCGCGAACACATATCCGTGAAAAAAATGGATTTTCGTTCGCCCTGCTCGACAATTTCCGTGTAAAACGTCGTACCGGCGGCTTGGCACTCTGAAAGCGATTATGGAGCGACGCAGTCCTCCACAATCCTGCGCAGCAGTTCGGGGAAGTCCCAGCCGTGTGCGCGCGCCGCCTTCGGTACGAGGCTCGTCGCGGTCATGCCGGGCGCGGTGTTCACCTCGAGCGCGTACACCTCGTCGTCGTCCGTCACGCGGAAGTCGACCCGGCTGTACGTCTTGCAGCCGAGCGCAGTGTGCGCGCGGCAGGCGTAGCCGCGAATTTTCTCCGCGAGCTCGTCGCCGATCGGCGCGGGGCAGAGGTACTCCGACGCGCCCGCCGTATACTTCGATCCGTAGTCGTAGAAGCCCGATTTCGGGCGAATCTCGATGATCGGCATGGCGAACGCGTCCGCATCGTTGCCGAAGACGGCCACGGTCATCTCGCGCCCGGGGATGTATTTCTCCACGATGGCCTTGTTGTCGATGTCCCACGCCGCAACCAATCCGTCGCGCGCGTCCGAGGGGGTGTCCGCGATGACGACGCCGACGGTGCTGCCGCCGGACGCGGGTTTGACGACGATCTTGCCCCAGTTCTTCACCGCCTCAGCCAGATTGTGACTCTGGTCGTACGTCACCGAAAATCCAGGCGGCGTCGGGATGTCGTTCATCTCCATCACGCCGCGCGTCGTCTCCTTGTCCATGGCGAACCGGCACGATCTGGGACCGGAGCCGGTGTAGGGAATGCCGTGCGCGTCGAGTGCCGCCTGCAAACGTCCGTCCTC
>JAJDHV010000133.1 GCA_030266365.1 Synergistaceae bacterium OttesenSCG-928-I11
TTCAAATGGTGTGGGCTTTTTAGACAAAATGAAGAATCGCGAAAGGAGACCGTTAAAAAGATGGAAAGTGCGGACTTTTCGAAGGCAGAGTGCAATGCGTCTCTGTCGCGCGATGTGTTTTTGACAAAAACAGAACGGTCAATACTGGAGAACCCCGATCTCCCGATCGATTTCATCCAGGATGTATTGATTGCGAAAGTCAGCGACCGCAGCCTTGCCGAGTTGTTTACGCCGGAGTAAGAGTGTGGGAGAACCCGCCCCGCGTCGCAGCATATAATTTTTTCATAGAAACCGGCAATCGAAATATGTAAAAACGATGGTGAACAAGTGGGCCTTCTTCTATATAGTTGAATTCATTTCAATTAAAGGAGATGACTCTCATGTCCAAAATCGTTTTGATCGGCGCGAATCACGCGGGCACGGCAGCGGCGAATACCATTCTCGACAATTATTCCGGCAACGAGCTCGTAATCTTCGACCGCAACAGCAACATCAGCTACCTCGGGTGCGGCACGGCGCTCTGGATCGGGCGTCAGATCGACGGCACGGACGGGCTTTTCTACAGTTCGGAGGCGGCGCTCGCCGGAAAGGGTGCCGTGATCCACATGGAGACCGGCGTCGAGGAGATTGACTTCGAGAAAAAGGTCGTCCGGGCGCGGGACAAGTTGGGCGCGGAGATCGTCGAATCGTACGACAAGCTGATCCTGGCGACCGGCTCGCTTCCCATCACGCCGAAAATTCCCGGGCTCGACCTCCCCGGCGTTTCCTACGTCAAACTCTTTCAGAACGGGCAGGAGATCGACGACGCGCTCTCGCGCGACGACGTTCGGACGGTCGCTGTGATCGGGGCGGGGTACATCGGCGTCGAGATCGCGGAGGCCGTGCATCGCCGCGGCAAGAAGACGCTCCTTTTCGAGTCGGCGGAGACCAGCCTCTCCACCTATTACGACGACTGGTTCAGCCACGACATGGACAAGGTCCTGGCGGAGGGCGGCGTCGAGCTGCACTTTGGCGAGACGGTCGAGCGTATCGAGGGGAGCGGCAAGGTCGAGTCGATCGCGACGACGAAGGGCGAATATCCTGTCGACCTCGTGATCATGGCGATCGGCTTCCGCCCGAACACTGCGCTGGGGGCGGGGAAGGTCGAAACCGGCCCCAACGGCGCGTTCCTCGTGAACCGCAGGCAGGAGACGAACCTGCCCGGCGTCTACGCGATCGGCGACTGCGCGAGCGTCTACAGCAACGCCACGCAGAACCCCGCCTACATCGCGCTCGCGACGAACGCGGTGCGCAGCGGCGTCGTCGCGGGGCACAACGCGTCGGGTACGCCGCTCGAGTCCGTCGGCGTGCAGGGGTCGAACGGCATCTGCATCTTCGGCTACAAGATGGTCTCGACGGGCCTCAACCTCGCGGCGGCGAAGAAGGCCGGATTCGAACCCGTGTACACGGACTTCGAGGACCTGCAAAAACCGGCGTTTATCAAAGAGGACAACCACAAGGTCAAGCTCCGCATCGTCTACGACAAAAAAACGCGCAGGGTGCTGGGCGCGCAGATGGCGTCGTACCAGGACATGTCGATGGGCATCCACATGTTCTCGCTCGCAATCGAGGAGGGCGTGACGATCGACAAGCTCAAGCTGCTCGACATCTTCTTCCTCCCGCACTTCAACCAGCCGTACAACTACATCACGATGGCGGCGCTCACCGCGAAGTAACGGCCGCGGCGCCAGAAAAAAATGAGGCGGGGATGCGCTCCCCGCCTTGTTCTTTGCCGTTTTGCCCTTGGTTTCTCTCAATAACCCATCGCGGTCTTCACCTCGGCGGTTTTTTCAGGGGACGTCAGCCGCTCGAGCAGTTCGAACGCGACCCGGACCGCCGTCTCCGGGCAGTAGGACGTGATCACGTTCCGGTCGACCACCACGCTCTCGTTCACCACATCCGCGCCGTATGCCCGCAGCTCGGCCTGCCGCTTGCCGCCGCCGAGGTGATACGTCGTGGCTTTCCGGCCCTTGAGGATTCCGCTCTTCCCGAGGGCAAGGGCTGCCACGCAGACGGACGCGATGATCTTTCCCTTCGCGTCGAACGAGCGGATCAGCTCGAGAAATTTTTCGTCGTGCGCCTCCTCGAAAAAACCGAAATCCCAAAATCCGCCGGGGAGCGCCATCGCGTCGTAGTCGTCCGCGTCGATTTCATCGATCAGTTTGTCGACCACGATGGGCACGTCGAACGTGCTGCGCACCTCGCGCGAAAATCCCGCCGTCTCCACGTCGATATCGCAGCCGAAGCGCGTGCGCGCCCAACCCATGACGTCGATGAAGACGCCCGTCTCCATATGCTCGAATCCTTTCGGAAGAAACAACAGAACCTTCATCCTCGCATTCCTCCTCGTGTGCGTCGGGCTTCTCGAATCGCCCTTCATCTGTCAAAATCAGTTTAGCCGGATTTGCGGCGGTGACAAGTACGCACAATTTTGTGCCCTGTGCGGCATCGGGAGGATCGGGATGAATCGAAACGGAGAGACTCTTCGGGAGCGCGTTTACAAA
>JAJDHV010000134.1 GCA_030266365.1 Synergistaceae bacterium OttesenSCG-928-I11
ATAAAGTCGGCGCTTGCAACGAGGCTGGGCTTGATCGCCTCGACATTTGCCGGCGCGCCCGCCGGAAGGTCGGGGCTCGCCATCGCGGCCTCGCCCTTCGCCAGGCCGTCGACGACGGACTCCAGCCCATACGTCTTGTCGCGTTTATGGGCATTTTTCATGTCGAGGCGGACGAACTCGCCCTTCGACTCGATCGAACCGTCCGCCTTGAGCCTGTCGTAAGCGGCGAGATAGAGGTACTGCCCGCTCGCGACTGCGCCGTGGACGTTGGCATACGAGCCTTGTTCGTTCAAAATCGGCGTCGTCCAGTTCGCGACGTCCCATACATATACGGTATCGGCGCCGGTGAACATCGCGTCCCGCACGAGGACGCGCTTCGCGCCGTCCGCGTCCGCGTATGCGAACGCGCGGATATCGGAGCCGTAGTTCGCGCGCGTGTCGGAGACGGTAAACGCGGTTCCGTCCTTCGTCACGACGCCCGTCGAACTGCCGGAGTAATCCGGCGCGGAGGCCGTGTAGAAGAGACCGGGCTTACCCGACCCGGTGTCCGCGAGTGGCGCGATCGAGCCGATGTTGTTGCCGAGATCCTGCGGGGTAAAGGTCTTCACAAGCGCACCGGACTTGTCGCGGGCCTGAAGCTCGCTGCCCGTCATGCACCAGAGCGTCTGTGCCTCTTCTCCATAGGCGAGCCCCCAGGAGTAACCGACCCCGGTCAGGTCGTGCGCCGTGCCGGCGTCTCCGTTCGAGAGCTTCGTCACATCCGTCACGTACAGTTTCGCCGTTGCGGAATAGTCCTCCATGTACGCGATCACGAGCAGATACGCCGTGCCGTCCTTCGCGACGGCGATCGAGTGGACGAGCGCGTCCGGCGCATCCGCAAACGCGGAGAGCGTCTTCGCGTCGAGGAGGCGTCGCGCCGTCATGTCCGCCGTGTTCACTTCCCAGACGCTCCCCCACGTACCGGTCACCTGCGCGCCGCCCATGCAGGCGACGTACAGCTTGCCGTCGTGGTAGGCCATCTTCTCCGCGTTTTTGCCGGCGTTTCCGCTCGCGCCCTCCAACTTCACGGAACGCGTCTTGTTCAGCTCGGCGTCGAACTCGACGATCTCGGCCGCCTTGTAGGAAAAATTGGGGTAATCCCCGCCGCGCAGCGTGTAGAGCCCGTAGATTTTGTCCCCTGCGGCGACGACCTCCTCCGCGTGCGGAACGTACTGCGTGCGGTCGTCTGCGCCGCGCGCGGACGACGCATATCTCCGCCATTCGTGCGGATTCGGCGAAAACGCGTCCGCCGCCCCGGCGACGAGCGCGAGCAGCGCGAGCGACAATGCAACGTACTTGAACCTTCTGAAAATCTTCAACAAATCGAATCTCTCCTTCAAATCGACAAACTGAACGATACATCCCCGAACAGTGCCAGAAATTTTACCCTGTGCCCAACAAATCTGGATACTCCGAATTCTCCCGTGCCCGGCTCTCCCCTCCTTGTATATGGCGCGTCTGCGAACCGAACGGACGTATTGACCACGGGGAGAAAACAAAAAAGATTCATCGCGCCCCCGCGCAATAAAATCCAACTCGATTCCGGCCGGTTTCCTGGCTCTCGTTCATCCTACTCCCGCGCCTTCCCAGTCTTTTCGACCAGTGACACATTGCGGTTTCGTCCCGATCACAGTGGCGGGGCCGCTCCGGTTTTTCACCGGATTCCCGAACACCGGAATCTCTTTGTTTATTCGGTTGTGTGCGGAGTATAGCATCGCAGGCCGCGTCGTGCAACGATACGGTCCGCGAAATAAAACATCAAGGTATTTTATTCAGAAGACCGCATTCCACAAGGATTTTCTGCACAACCTGCCCAACACTCAACGACGGGTTCTCCGTGTAAAATTTATATCCCTTACAATTTTGCTCCGTACAGTTATTGGCACATTTTTGGGCCATCAAAGATGCCGAACGCTTCACCGCGTCGCGAACATCATCCAGGGTCAGTTTTCCCAAAATACGTTTGAAATCTGCCTCGCGCTTGTAGTGGTCAAGATCTTCGAATTTTTCACCGAACGCTTTGTTTATGTGTGGCAAGTACTGCCCACGATGTGTCAGTGGAGCAAAACAGTCGCTCTTGTGCAGCACGATCCAGAGTTCGAACGTGAGATTGCTGTACCCCAGCGCATATTTCACGGTTTTCAGTCGAGCCGCTTCCTTCATGCGGGCGAGCGCACGTTCGAAACGCTCCACATGCATATTTTCCTCACTCTCGCGGTGTGCGGAAGGACGAGGATTACATGAAAAATTATTTTATCGACAGATATGGCGCGATCCGCGACGTCGACTTCGCGCCGTTTTTGGAAGACCTCTCGCAATCAGGGGAAGAGAAGCGATCGTCATGCGCAGGGAGACGATAAAATATTATTTCTCGGTCGAGGGAGAGACCGAGAAGTGGTACCTCGAATGGCTGCAGCGGAAGATTAACGACGATGCCAATGCGAGTTACAGCGCCAGGTTCGATTGCAAGGTGGAGGCGAACCCTC
>JAJDHV010000138.1 GCA_030266365.1 Synergistaceae bacterium OttesenSCG-928-I11
TGAAGACGTCGTTCCTCGCCACCGTCAGCCACGAAATCCGCACGCCGATGAACGGGATTATCGGTTTTCTCGAACTGGCTGGGGAGGAGCGGGGCGTACCCGACAGAATCAAGAGTTACCTCGACCGGATCAAGTCGAGTTCGGAGGGGATGCTCGAAATCATCAACGACATCCTCGACATCTCCAAGATCGAAGCGGGCAAGGTCGAGCTAGAGAACATCCCGTTCGACCTCTCGGAGGTTGTCTCCCTCTGCGAGGCCATGTCAATGCCGAAGGCGATGGCGCGCGGCATTCACCTCTCTTTCCATTCGTTGCCGCCCGACACACTGCATGGCAAACGTCTTCTCGGCGACCCGCTCAAACTGCGTCAGATTTTCATGAACCTCCTCTCGAACGCCATCAAGTTTACGGACGAGGGGAGCGTGACGTTCGCCGTGAACGTGCTGGAGATGGACGATCGCCAGGCGAAGTTCCTCTTCGAGGTGCGCGACACGGGTATCGGAATGACGGAGGAGCAGCTCGGCCGGATCTTCCAATCCTTCATGCAGGCGGACAGCGGGACGACGCGCAGATACGGTGGCACCGGTCTCGGCCTTCCGATCTCCAGAAACCTGATCGAGCTGATGGGCGGCGAACTGCGCGTCGAGAGCTCGCCGGGCGAGGGGAGCGTCTTTCGCTTCGTCCTGGTCTTCGAGACGACGGAGGCGCTTGCCGAGGAGCAGTACGGACAGGGAGAGCACGCCGCCGCGAGGACCATGCGGCCGGTGTTTTTGGGGGAGGCCCTTGTCTGTGAGGACAATCAGACGAACCAGCAGGTCATCATCGAACATCTCGCGCGTGCCGGCATGAAGACGTGTCTCGCCGTGGACGGCAAAGAGGGGTTGGAGATGGCGCGGCGCCGGAAGGCGGAGGAGCATCCGTTCGACATCATTCTGATGGATATTCACATGCCGGTGATGGACGGGATCGAAGCGGCGAAACGCATGCGCGCCGCTGGGATCGACGAACCGATCGTCGCGGTCACCGCAAACATCATGTCCCACGATCTAGCGAGTTATGCCGACGCCGGAATGGTGGACTATCTGGGCAAACCGTTCAAATCGCATGAGCTGTGGGAGCTTCTGCGCCGCCATATCGCGCCGGTCGGGTATGAAGCGATACAACCCGTTTCCTCGGAGGACGCCTCCACAGACGACTTCGACATGAGCGCGGAGACGCCCTCCATCGACAGGGCGCTTGGGATCGAACGATCCGTGGGAGATGAAGCGTTATACAACAAACTGCTCGCGGACTTCGCCGCGCGGAATCGGGACGTCGCGACAAGGATCCGCGAGGCGATCCGCGCGAATCGTCCCGCGGACGCGCACAGAATGGCGCATTCCCTCAAGAGTTCGTCCGGGACGCTCGGCGCGGTGCGTCTCGCAGAGATCGCATGCGCGGTGGAAAATGCCTTGTCGGGCGGAGCGACGACCCTCGACAGGACGCTGCTGGATGACCTCGAACTGGAACTGAACTCCGCCCTGACGGAGATCGAGTTCTACGTCCCGGATGTCTACGAGGCGAAGGAGACGGACGTCGCCTCATACGGCGACCTCGACCCCAAAAGGGCCATGGATTTCATACTGCGACTGGCGCCGCTGCTCGAACGGGGGGACTCGGACAGCCTCGACCTGCTCGCGGAGGGGCGCGAGGTTCTCTCGCCTCTTGGAGAGAAGAGCGCCGTCCTGTTGAAACAGGTGGAGGATTATGACTTCGATCTCGCCTTGGAGACGTTGAATGCGTTGAAACGATATCTTGAAAACGGCGGCGAATGACCGAACGGTATCTTTCCATGAGCTGAGTTTGTTTTTTTAGTGAAGGATGGAGGTTGTGCACGGTGATCGTAACGGTTGAAGTGATGAAAAGGGTGAATGCGTCGGTTGCGTCCGGAAACTATATGTCGACGGGCGAACTTGCAAGTGCGTGTATGCTCGATGAGACCGTGCTTCGCTCGGCGGTCGGGGATCTCGACAAGCCGGTGAAGTCGATGACGGTTTTTTTTCAGGCGTTGTCTTCGTACCTGACGGAGCTGCAAAAGCGGGTGAAGATGATGAGCGAGTGCTACACCGCGATTCAGAAGCTGCAAATGAAGCATGACCTCATCTCGGCGACGGCCGACGCGCCCGACCCTGCGATCGTGTGGCAGGAATGAAACTCTGCCTCATGCGCCACGGCGACGCCGTGGGCGGATTCGACGACGCGGCGCGGCCCCTTTCGGCACAGGGACTCCTCGAGGCGGAGAACGCCGGCCGCTTTCTCGCGCGGATACGCGAGGTTCCGGACGTCATCTGCCATAGCCCCCTGCTCCGCAGCAGGCAGACGGCGGAGGTCGTCGCGCGCGTCCTCGGGTTGCGCG
>JAJDHV010000139.1 GCA_030266365.1 Synergistaceae bacterium OttesenSCG-928-I11
CCCTTCATTTCAAAAATTCAAGAAAATAAGCTTCAAACCGGATTGCCCTGAACGGCAAGCGTGCCTGCGCGCCCTGGCAGGGTTGCCTGCACGATTTCGTGCCGGTCCAGGATGGCAAGACCTGCGATCTCCTCCAACGTGAGAAAAGTAACACCTCGCGCCTTCGCCGTTTCCAAAAATTTCTCGAAACATCCCAATTGGGAGATTCCCTCCATCTCCGCGTGCACGGTCAGGACGTTCCATTCGTTTTGCAAGCCCTTCATCCAGATGTCGGGCAGCGTCTCCTCTGTGATCCCGGGCAATCCCCAAAGTTCGTCCATCGTGGGCAGCGTCGTCGGGATTTGCGGAACCGCGCAATGAAAATCCCCCATAACTGGCAAGAAGGGGGAGTGCCCCCTCGTGTCGCTCGCGTATTTCAGGCCGAGCCGTTCTTCCGTTGCCAGACTGGCTCGGGAGGCCTGCCAGCCCGGCGCTGCATAGGACGTCGGGCGGACGCCCAGGATTTTTTCGTATTTTGCCGCCGCCTTGCGGTAGAGGGCTTCGAAATCGTCCTCCGCCATCGCGTGAAGTTTGTCCTGAACCAGAACGTGGTCCCACGCGTGGATTCCGCAGTCGTGTCCCTCCATGCAGGAGCGTCGCAGGATGTCCGGATTTGCGTCCACGATCATGGGCGCGGGCAGGAGGGTTCCATACAACAGCGTTTTGAACCCGTAGGTCGACGGCGCTCTCGTGCGGACCATCTTCGACAGGAAACCGCGCCGGAAAATACGGCGAATCGCTTTTCCGGAGTTGTCCGGGCCGAACGAGAAAAAAATCGAGGCGCGAATGCCGTGTTTTTCGAACAAGCCCAACAGGCGCGGCATGCCTGTTACATAGCCGCGCAGCGTATCCACGTCGACCTTGACGGCGAGGCGGGGCGTCATCGATTTTCGTTGAACTCGTCGAACTCGTCAAAGCGCTCCGCATAGTATGCGACCGTTTTGCGAACCAGATCGCGCATCGGGGTCCTGGGCTTCCAGCCGAGGAGGCGCTCCATTTTTTCCACGGAGGGAACCCGGTCCTGCACGTCCTCGTACGTTTTGCCGTAATAATCCGCCGCGGGTGCATCCCGCAACACGGCCTGCGACGCCTTCTCCCGAAAAGCGGGCGTTTCCTTCATCTCCTCGATCAGGAACTCTGCGAGCTCCCGAATGGAGTGCCGGTTTTCCGGGTTGCCGATGTTGAAAATCTGTCCGTCCGCGCGACCGTCTTTGTTGGCGACGATCGCGGCCAACCCCTCGATCGCGTCGCCGACCCAGGTGAACGAGCGCCTCTGCCTGCCGCCGTCGACGAGCGTTACGCCGCCCCGGTAGAGGATGTCGTAGATCATCTGTGTGACGACCCGCGCGGAATGCTCTTCGGCGTCCTTGAAGGAGTCGAGGCGGGGGCCCACCCAGTTGAACGGCCGGAAGATGGAAAACGCCAGACCGCGCTCCTGCCCGTACGCGAAGATCATGCGATCCATCATCTGCTTGCAGCAGCTGTAGATCCACCGCGTTTTCACGATCGGCCCGGTGACGAGCGGCGTCTCGTCCTCGAGGAAGACCTCCGATGCGCCGAGGCCGTAGACCTCCGAGGTGGAGGGGAAGACGATCCGTTTGTGGTGCTTGGCGCACCACTTCACGATTTTCAGGTTTTGCTCGAAATCGAGTTCGAAGGTCCAGATCGGTTTTTTGATGTAATAGGCGGGTTTCGCGATGCCGGCGAGCGGCAGGACGACGTCGCACGACGCGATCTGTTCCTCCAGCCACGCGTCTTCCCGAAAGAGGTCGCCCTTTTTGAACGACAGGCGGGGTTGGGGCAGGAGGTCGCCCAGATTGTCGTCGTAGAGGTCGAAGCCCTGAATATGAGATTCCGTGTGTGCCAAAAGATATTCTGTCAAGTGCGTTCCGATGAAGCCGTTGATTCCGGTGATCAGGATGTTCATGAGTGGTAGGACACCTCCGGTTCGCCCTCTGGCTGGAGCGATTGAATGAGCAGCAGGCCGTCTCTCGCCGCGATCGTCAGGGGACGTCTCGAAACGATCTCCCCGGGCGCGAAGCCTTCCTGCATCTCCAGTATACACGCGCGCCAGACGAACGTTTTTTTGCCGTCGATATGGGTGAAGGCACCCGGAAAGGGGTGTGTGAGGGCGCGGACGAGGTTGAAAATATCGAGCGCGCTCTTGTTCCAGTCGATCTCGCCGTCCGCCGGGGTGCGTTTGCCGAATGTGGTCGCCTGCGACTCGTCCTGCTTCGTCCTCGGCGCCGTCCCGCTTTCGATGGCAGGAAGGCTGCGCGACAGCACGATTCTGGATCGGTCCGCT
>JAJDHV010000135.1 GCA_030266365.1 Synergistaceae bacterium OttesenSCG-928-I11
CCGCCACACAAAAGGCGTCGATATTCTCTGGCACAGAGATCTGGACTCGCGGCCCCGCCTCCCGCCAAACCCGGCTGCTATCCGCGCGCTCCCGGCGCCCGCTTCTGACAGGGAACCGCGACCTGACACTTTCCACAGCCATAACGAGGCGCAAATTTTTTCTTCGACTCGTCGACGAGCCGCGCGCAGATCGTGTGATCCTTTCCGCTCTCCCTCGATATCGCGCCCACGGGGCACCGTTTGACGCAGACGCCGCACTGCGTGCAGTATTCATAAGGCTCCGAATACCCACGGACGGTCGGCTCCAGCCGCAACGAGGTGACGACGCTCCCGAATCGCCCCGCCATGCCATGTTCCGTAATGAGCCCGGCCGATAGCCCGAATGTGCCGAGCCCGCACGCGAAGGCGACGTGGCGCTCCGACCAGTTGCTCGTGTACGACGCCCCGTCCCATTTGCCGTTTTCCGGCGCTCTCACGTTCTCGAAACGGGCGTCGCCGGACGGGACGACGGCGTCGTACCCGTGCCGCCCCAACTCGCCCTTCAACGCGTTCATGGTGCGGTCGATAAAATGCTGCCCCTCGAACCTCGCGTGCAGCCACTCGTCCGAGGGGCGGCCAGGGTCCGCCACATTGCTCGCGGCAACCTGCTCCGTGAAGGAGAAAAAAACGGAGATCACGTTCGCGGCGCCGGGCAGCCATTCATCGGGTTTCCTGAACTGCGGTCCAACGACGTGCCGCGCCCGGAAGCGCTCGAATATTTCGTCGCCCGCCTCCGCGACGCCGAACAGGACATCGCCGTACATCTGCATCGAAACCAGATCCGGTCGAAGCGCCACGTCCTCCGAAACGCGGTTTTCCATGGACGTCTCCAGCAGCTCGCGCACATATCGCCCGATCGACAAAAGATTCATGCCCACACCCTCTTTCGAAATTTTTACGTCGCTTGACAAGATCATTCTAACATCAGCCCGTCGCGTATATAATGCGGGAGAAAAGGCCGCGCTCTTGAAAAAAAAATTTTTTGGAGGAAACACCCATGCGACAGCAATCGCTCTTCGACAACCAGGCGACCGGCGCGCCCCTCGCGAGCCGGATGCGCCCGCGCAACCTGGACGAGTTCGTCGGGCAGGAGCACCTGCTGGGCCCCGGCAAAGTCCTTCGGCAGATCGTCGAGAACGATCAGGTCTCGTCGATGATCTTCTGGGGGCCGCCCGGCGTCGGCAAGACGACCCTCGCACGGATCATCGCCGACCGCACGAAGTCGGTTTTCGTCGACTTCAGCGCCGTCACGAGCGGCATCAAGGACATCAAGGAGGTCATGAAGCACGCCGAAGAAGGGCGCATCCTCGGCGAGCGCACGATCGTCTTCGTCGACGAAATCCACCGCTTCAACAAGGCGCAGCAGGACGCCTTCCTCCCTTACGTCGAAAAGGGGAGCATCGTCCTGATCGGCGCGACGACCGAGAACCCGTCGTTCGAGGTCAACTCCGCCCTCCTCTCGCGCTGCAAGGTCTTCGTCCTGCAGGGCCTCTCGACGGACGACATCGCCCGCCTCCTCGACCGCGCCATCCACAACCCGCGCGGCTTCGGCGACGAGGACGTCGAGATCGCGCCCGACACGGTGCGCATGATCGCGTCGTTCTCCAACGGCGACGCCCGCATGGCGCTTAACACCCTCGAGATGGTCGTCCTCAACGCCGACCGCGACGGCAAAAAAATTTTCGTCGGCAAAGACATCGTCGAGCAGATCACGAACAAAAAATCGCTCCTCTACGACAAGAACGGCGAGGAGCACTACAACCTCATCTCCGCCCTCCACAAATCCATGCGCAACAGCGACGTACAGGCCGCGGTCTACTGGCTGGCGCGCATGCTGGAGGCGGGCGAGGACCCCCTCTACGTCGCGCGCCGCGTCGTCCGCTTCGCGAGCGAAGACATCGGACTCGCCGACAGCCGCGCGCTCGAACTCTCCGTCGCCGCCTTCCAGGCCTGCCACTTCATCGGCATGCCGGAGTGCAGCGTCCACCTCGCACACGCCGTAACCTACATGAGCCTCGCCCCAAAATCGAACGCCGTCTACACGGCCTACAACGAGGCAAAGCGCGACGCGCTCGAAATGCTCGCCGAACCCGTCCCCCTCGTCATCCGAAACGCACCCACCCGCCTGATGAAAGACCTCAAATACGGCGACGGCTACCAGTACGCGCACGACACCGAAGAAAAAATCACCGACATGCAATGCCTCCCCGACTCCCTCCAGGGACGCACGTACTACCGCCCGACAAACCAGGGCGCCGAAGAGCGCATCGCCAAACTGATGGAACGCATCGCCGAATGGCGCAGAGCGCGCGCCGAACGAAAAAAATCCTGAGAGAGTAAACCGTGGGCTCCGCCCACACCCGGCAGGGAGCAGTGCCCCCTGCACCCCCATCACAAAATCAAAAGACA
>JAJDHV010000136.1 GCA_030266365.1 Synergistaceae bacterium OttesenSCG-928-I11
AATACAAAAGAAAAAAGCAGGCGTTTCAGTGCGCGTGTCGTTGCGTGATTCATTTTGACTTTCGCTTCCTTTCGAGGATGTGGGTTGAATTATTTTTTCGAATTTTTGTAAAGTCCGGTTCGTTTGATCGTATGTGAGATTATGCGCAAAACGATATCCTTCGTCAAGCATCTCTGCCGCTTCGGCGCGGAAATGCGCAAATGCGCTCCACAAAATGCCGGATCGAGGGAGTCGCTATTGGAATGGCGGGCCAATTCCGGTATAATTCCGAAATTATCGATGTTTTTCGCCATTTGTGTCGAACCGCGCGTTCGACAAGGGGGTTGTAAGGATGAATTTTCAGGAACTGATCATGCGTCTGGAACATTTCTGGACGAGCCGGGGATGCGTTCTGCAGCAGCCGTACGACATCGAGGTCGGGGCGGGGACGATGAACCCCGCGACGACGCTGCGCGTCATCGGACCGGAGCCGTGGCGCGTCGCGTATGTCGAGCCGTCGCGGCGGCCGACGGACGGACGCTACGGCGAGAACCCGAACCGCTTGCAGCACTACTATCAGTATCAGGTGATCCTGAAGCCGTCGCCGGACAACATTCAGGAGCTCTACATCGAGAGCCTGAAGGCGATCGGCATCGATCCGGCGGAGCACGACATCCGCTTCGTCGAGGACGACTGGGAGAACCCGACGACCGGCGCGTGGGGCCTGGGCTGGGAGGTCTGGCTCGACGGCATGGAGATCACGCAGTTCACGTACTTCCAGCAGATGGGCGGCGTCGACATGGCGCTTGTTCCCGCGGAGCTTACCTACGGTCTCGAGCGGCTCGCGATGTACGTGCAGAAGGTGAACAACGTCTACGACCTCGAATGGGTCGGTGACGTGAAGTACGGCGACGTCCACCACCGCTCGGAGGTCGAGGGCTCGACGTACAACTTCGAGATCGCGGACACGGAGATGCTCTTTTCGCTCTTCAACATGTACGAGGCGGAGTCGCGTCGCGTGCTGGAGCGCGGCATGGTGCTCCCCGCGTACGATTATGTCTTGAAGTGCTCGCACGCCTTCAACACACTCGACGCGCGCAACGCGATCAGCGTGACGGAGCGCACGGGTTATATCGGACGCGTGCGCGCGCTGGCAAGCGCCTGCTGCCGCGCGTACCTCGAACAGCGCGAGAATATGGGCTTCCCGCTCATGGGCAAGTTCCAGGAGCCGCCGAAGGCGCCCGAGGAGGAGAAGGCGGGGCCGGACGAGCTCCAGCCCGTCATCGATCCGTTCGCACTGGGGGGTGTGATGGTATGATCCGGCGCGATCTGCTGTTCGAAATCGGCACGGAGGAGATCCCGGCGCGCTTCATGACCTGGGTCATCGGCGAGCTGAAAAATCTCGCGACCGCTGGCCTGGACGAGATGCGCGTCTCCTACGGCGACGTGCGCGTCACCGGGACGCCGCGGCGCATCGTCCTCTTCGTCAAGGACCTTGCGGACCGGCAGGAGGACTTCGAGGAGGTCGTGAAGGGCCCGCCGAAGACGCAGGCCCTGGACGAGCGCGGCGCGTACTCGAAGGCGGCGCTCGGATTCGCCAAAAGCCGCGGCGTCGAGCAGGACGCCCTGCGCTTCGAGGCGGTCAAGGGCGTCGAATACCTCTTCGCCACGGTGAAGGAGGAGGGGCGCGAGACGCGCGACCTGCTGCCCGGCTTTTTGACCGGCCTTCTGAAAAAACTCGTCTTCCCCAAGAACATGTACTGGGCGGACCCGACGGTGCGCTTCGCGCGGCCCGTGCGGTGGCTCGTCGCCCTCTGGGACTCGGAGATCGTCCCCGTCTGCTACGGCGGGATCAACAGCGGCGCGACGAGCCGCGGACACCGCTTCATGGGCGCGCCCTCCGTCGACATCGGGAGCGCGGGCGCCTATATGGAGGCGATGGAGAACGCATTCGTGATCGTGGATCACGAGCGCCGGAAAAAAATGATCGCGGACGGCATCGCGGAGATCGAGCGCGAACTGGGCGGCAGGGCCGACGACGACCCCGACCTGCTGGAGGAGAACGCCCAGCTCGTCGAGTACCCCGTGCCGTTCTGCGGATATTTCGAGGCGTCGTACCTCGACATTCCCGAAGAGGTTCTGATCGCCACGATGAAGAAGAACCAGCGCTACTTCCCCGTGCGCGACGCATCGGGTAAGTTGATGGCGGCCTTCGTCGGCGTCAGCAACAACAAGGCAAAGGACATGGCCGTCGTGCGCGAAGGGAACGAGCGCGTCCTGCGCGCGCGCCTGAACGACGCGGAGTTCTTCTGGAAGGAGGACCAGGCGGTTAAGCTGGAGGAGCGCCTGCCGTCCCTGAAAAAAGTGCTCTATCAGGAAAAACTCGGCTCCATCTACGACAAGACGGAGCGCGTGCGCAAGCTCTCGGCCTGGCTCGTGAACGAGCT
>JAJDHV010000137.1 GCA_030266365.1 Synergistaceae bacterium OttesenSCG-928-I11
CCGCAAGGTGCATCAACGAGATCGTCTGGGGTTTCGGCGAAGGCGGAATGGACATCGACCTGGGCCGGCTCTTCGCGGAAGGGGTGCGGCTGCTGGACGCGGACGAGGCGGTCATGAAGAAGGTGGCCGAGTTCTATCGCCAGCGCCTGCACAACCAGCTCCGCGAGCGCGGTTACGGTCACGGCACGACAAGCCTCGCCGTGGAGAGCATGGGCATGCGCCCGTTGCAGGCGCTGCGCATGCTTCAGGCGTTCGACGAGGTCAGCGCTGCGGCGTGGTTCTCCTCGCTCGTCCAGTCGGCGATCCGCGTCGCGAATATTTTAGGAAAACTATCTGACGAGGACCGCGCGACAATCGCATTGGATGAGTCGAAATTATCACTCGAAGCGGAGCGCAACCTGAAAAACGCGCTCGACCGACAGAGCGATGCGGTTCGAGAGGCGATCGACCGCCTCGACTGGAAGGCCGTCTGCGAAGCCCTCTCCGACCTCTCGCCAGCGATCTCGGACTTCTTCGAAAACGTCATGGTCATGGACGAGGACCCAACCGCAAGAAACAACCGCCTCGCCCTCCTGACGCGCTGCAAGGCGCTCTTCGACTCGATCGGCGATTTTTCGTTGATGAAGTGACGATCGTCCTACTTTTGCTAAAACGGAGCGGACTGTGATTCACGCAGTGTCCGTTCCGTTTTTTCAGGAGGTGCAGCTATGAAATTCTGGGATTCGGCCTCGTTCGGTAAAAGGATAGAATATTACATCGTCGGTCTTATGCTGAAAGATGGGGTTGACTGTTATATGCCGCTTGTCGACGACGATGGGATAGATGTTGTCGTGCGAAAATCAGAAGATGAGTATATCGAGGTACAAATAAAAGCACGTTCGATGAACGTTAAAGAGGGAAATGGTGCATTATTTGCTGCATTGACTCATGAAAAAGAGCGTAAGAATTATTATTTCATTTTTTACTCGGAGCGTCTTAAGAAAATATTCATCATGAGCTCGAAGGAATTTCTCGATGAGAGCACGATCCTTAAGAGCGGAAATAATGCGGGGAAAAGATCGATTTGTTTCAATGGCTATAAAAAGAACAAAGAAAACGGAGAGAAATTAGAATACGTCAAGCAGAAATTTTCAAAATATATCGCGGATGATTTTTCACGTTGGCGATCGGACAAGACCGGATGATTATAGGCAGAGGTGAGCGAAATTATCGGATTCAAAGAAGTCGAAGGGAAGGTTTTAGAATTACGAGATCAGCACGTAATTCTGGACAGAGACGTCGCGGAACTCTACGGGGTGGAGACCAGAGAGATAAATCAAGCGGTAAAAAACAACCCTGATAAATTCCCGGAAGGATACATCCTTGCTCTGGCCTCGGACGAATGGGACTCTTTAAGATCAAAAAATTTGATCTTAAACACGACCCCTGGCAGGGGAAGGCAAAGAATAAAAAAATCGGTTTTTATCTCACGCGCACGAGCGGAGGCAAAAACCGATTTTTTTATTTGTCTTCGAAAGGAACGTTGTTGATCAGCACGGCGATCTCGCCGCCATGCGCTTTCAGGAGCCTTGCTTTGCTCTCCATGTACGATTGTTCCGGCACGGCGATCTCCGCGAGCGGGTAGGGCAGGTCGAGGTTTCGGTACGTCTCCGTGCCGAGGCGGTGATATGCCAGCAGCTCGACCGTTCGGACCCGGTTCAGCCCCCGGATCAATTCCGCCGCAGCGATGATCGCCTCGTCGGCGTCGTTGACGCCGGGGACGAGGGGCATGCGGATCACCATCTCGAACTCGCCGGGGTGCGCGTCCGCTCTGCGGATGTTCTCCAAAATCGTCTCGTTCGAGACACCGACCACGCGCTCGTGTTCCTTGGGCAGCGCGTGCTTCAGATCCACGTAGAGGAGGTTCAACAGGGGCAGCACGCCCTCCGCCGCCTCCCATGGCGTGCAGAAACTCGTCTCGATCGCCCGGTGGATGCCCCGCTCGCGGCACCCCAACAGAATCTCGCGAACGAACGCGGGCTGCGTCAGCGGCTCGCCGCCGCTGATCGTCACACCGCCGCCGGAATGGAAATAAAACACCTCGTCCTTCGCGATTTCCCGAACGATCTGCGCCGCCGTCGCCCGGTAACCGTACGACAGCATCGCGGACGACGGACAAATCTCGACGCAGCCTAGGCAATTCCTACACTTTTCTCCGTCGATGACGACGCGCTCGCCGTTCACCGACAGCGCGCCGTTCGGGCAGCGCTCGACGCAACGCCCGCACAGCACGCACTTCGCTCTGCTGTAACCCCGCTGCGGGTGCGCGGGTTGCGACTCCGGCGTCGAACACCAGAGGCACCGCAACGGGCACCCCTTGAGAAAGACGACCGTCCGCAAACCGCCCCCATCGTGCATCG
>JAJDHV010000014.1 GCA_030266365.1 Synergistaceae bacterium OttesenSCG-928-I11
CTCGCGCGGATGAGCCACGAGATGCGCACGCCCCTGAACGCCATCACCGGTATGGCGAACATCACGCGCAACACGGACGACATCGCCAAGAGCGACGAGAGCGCGGAGAAGATCGCGCGGGCGTCGAAGCAGCTGCGCACCATCATCGACGACATCCTCAAACTTTCAAACATCGAGTCCGAGACGCAGGACATGTCGCGCGCCGACTTCGAGATCCGGAAGATGCTCGAGGGCACGCTCGGGCTGGCCGACACGCTCGCGCGCGAAAAATTCCAGTCCATCGCCCTGCGCGTGTCGGACGACATCCCGAATATCGCGACGGGCGACGGCTTTCATATCGGCCAGGTGCTGTACAACCTGCTCTCGAACGCGATCAAGTTCTCGCCGCAGGGCGAAGAGGTCCAACTGAACGTCTACACGGACCCCGCGTGGACCACGCAGGAGGCGCTCGGCCTGCGCTTCGACATCATCGACCACGGCGTCGGCATATCGGACGAGGAGCGGCGGCGCCTGTTCCGCGCCTTCGAACAGTTGGAGGAGTACAAGGACAGAAAGCACGGCGGGCTCGGCGTCGGCCTCGCCATATCCAAGCGGCTGGTCGAGATGATGGGCGGCGAGGTCGAGCTGGAGTCGAAGCCCGGCGTGGGCTCGAAATTTTCTTTCGTCGTCCCGGTGGCCAGAAGATGAAAAGAAAATCCTTCTTCCCCTCGCCCTTTTTTGCCGTTCTGTCGCTCTTGCTCGGCCTGCTCTGTCTCGCGCCCCCGGCCCTGTCGCAGCCCCGTCCCGCCTACGGCGACTACAGGGAGGTACCGGGCGTAACAAGCAGCGACATCATGGGAATCGAGGCGGTGAAGGCAGCCCGCGAGCGCTTCGTCTACGGCATGGGGCGGACCAACGAAACGTTCGTCGAGGAGGATGGCCGCATCGGAGGGTTCTCGCGCTACTTCTGCGAGTGGCTGTCGGACTTCTTCGGCATCCCGTTCGAGCCAAAACTCTATCGCCTGACCGATCTCGAAGGCGGCATTGAGACGGGCGAAATCGACTTCTCCGGCGCCTACTCCGACACGCGTGAGCGCAGGGACAGATATTTCACGGCGGGGCCGATCGCCAAAAGACCGGTGTTGCGCTTCCGTGTGAAAAGCGGCATGGACCCGAAGCGCGTCGCGCGTTGGCGCAGGATTCACTACGGCTTCATGAGCGGTTTCGGAACGGCGGAGCTGTTGGAGGCGACCGCGCACGATCCGTTCGAGGCCCACTTCTACGAAAAAAGGGAGGGGGCCATCGAGGCACTCGACTCCGGCGCGATCGACGCCTTCGTCATGGACACGAGGGCGCGCCCTCTGTTCGACGGCAGGGACGACATTGTCGAGGAACTGTTTTTCCCGCTGACGTACTCGCAGGTCGCGATCGTGACATCGCAGCCGGAGCTGGAGCCGTTCATCCGCGTCGTTGGAAAATTCCTCGCGAGCGGAGGCGCTCCTCTCCTGGCGGAGATGTATACGCGCGGCGAACTCGACTACAAGCGCACCCGCCTCCGCCACGCGCTGAACGACGACGAACGGGCCTACGTGGGCGAGCGGGCCCGGAGCGGATCTGTCATACCGGTCGTGATGGAGCACGAAAACTACCCCATCTGCTTCTTCAACGAGCGCAGCGGGGAGTGGCAGGGCATCGCGGTGGACGTGCTCCGCGAAATACAGGCCATCAGCGGCCTTGAATTCGAGCCGGTGGAGGGCGTGGACTATGGCTCGGGCAACGTCGCGGAAACGCTGTCGACCGAGCGGGCGGTTATGATCTCGGAGCTGTTGTTCACGAACAGGCGCCGGGGACGCTTCCTCTGGGCCGATCACCCCTACGCGCAGGACAACTACGCGCTGATATCCCTGATCGACCGGGAGCCGGTCGGCGTCGACGAGGTCCCGGACCTCAAAGTCGGCGTCATCCGGGGCAGTGCGTACGAGGATATCTTCCGTACGTGTTTCCCCGACACGGAGCCGGTTCTCGTGAATTCGCGGACCGATGGGTTCGACAGGCTCGACGCACGGGAAATCGACCTCTTCATGGGGTCGGGCAACATCCTGTTCGACGCGACGAACCACATGGAGCGCCCCGACTTCAAAATGAACTACGTCTTCGACATCGTCTGCGAGTCGACCTTCGCCTTCGGCGCGGGCGAGTCGCTGCTGCGCGGCATCGTGAGCAAGACACAGCGCCTGGTTAACGTCGAAAACATCGCGAAAACGTGGCGATACCGCACCTTCGACTACCGAAGGCTCGCGATCCAGACGTTTCGTCCGTATCTGATCACGGCGATCGCCCTGCTTTCGATGATCCTCGCCGCCGTGCTGATGTTGTTCGCCAAAAACAGGCGGATCCGCGCGGACCTCGAGCACAAGGTCGAAGAGCGCACGGACGAGCTGCAACGCCTGACCGTGGCCGCCAATGCGGCGGCAAACGCGAAGAGCGAATTTTTGTCCCGCATTTCGCGCGAGATGTGCCGCCCCCTCGACGCCATCACGACGATGTCCGAGGATATCAGGGCGGCGGGCAACGTCCCGGACAGGAAAAAAATCGCCGAACGGATCGACCGCGCGTCGAAACATTTACAGAACGTCATCGACGACATCCTGGAGATGTCGCAGATCGAGTCAGGCTCGCAAAAAGCCATCAAGAGCGAGTTCGAGGTCGCGGAAATGCTGGGCAACATCTCCGCGATCGCCGACTATCTCGCCGCGGAGCGCTCGCAGTGCGTGCTGCTCTCGGTGGCACCGGACGTGCCGAAGCGCATCGTCGGCGACGAGTCGCACATCGCGCAGGTCGTGGCCAACCTGCTCTCCAACGCATTCAAGTTCGCACCCCCGGGCAGCGACATCCGCCTGGACGTCTCGCGCACCGGGGAGGGCGACGACGCCCACGACATGCTGCTGCGCTTCGCCGTGCACGACCAAGGTACGTCGATGTCGCAGGACGACCTCGACCGCCTGATCCAAACCATCGACGAAGACCGCGCGAAACAGCGTGCCGACCGCCGGACGACCGGCACGGGGCTGCCCATCTCCATCAAACTGGTGGCGGCGATGGACGGCACGTTCCAGGCGGAAGCGGACCCCGACGGCACGACGTTTTCCTTCGTCGTTCCGGTCGAAGCGATCGCGGAGAAAGAGGAGCCGGCCCCCGAGGCGCAGCCGTCGGATGACGGCGATGTCCGTCGTCTGCTGGTCGCGGACGACGTGGACATCAACCGCGAGATCGTCGAGGCATACCTCGAAGACCTGCCCTTCTCCATCGACTTCGCCGAGAACGGGCGCGAGGCCGTCGACCTCTTCGAGCGATCGCCGGACGCCTACGACCTGATCCTGATGGACATCCAGATGCCGGAGATGAACGGGCTCGACGCGACGCTCGCCATCCGCGCGCTGGACACCCCGCGCGCGAAGACCGTCCCCATCCTCGCGATGACCGCCAACGTCTTCGACGAGGACATCGAAAAATATCTGGCAGCGGGCATGAACGACCACATCGGCAAACCGGTCGACCCCGCCGAACTCATGCAGAAACTGGCGAAACACTTCGCGACCAAGTAGCGGCAGGAACGCCTCCTGCATCGAAAAGAAAAGCGGAGCCGCGGCGTTTTTTTAAACGCACCGCGGCTCCGCTTTTGATATTGTTTTCTGGCACTCCTGCGTCACTCGTACCTCGGCGGCGGGGACAGCTTTCGGGCTGCGGAGCGCTGCACGTGTTTTTCCTTGTAGACCCACTCCTGTAGGGCTTTTCGGACCACGAGCGTTCTGCGCAGGTAGTCCTCCCCCTTCTCCGTCATCACCCAGTGCGAGAGGTTCGCGCCTCCCCGGAAGGCGGAGTGCGGCGCGCGCGCCGGTTCGATATACCCCAGGCCCTTGAAGTGTCGGACGATCTGCCGATACGAGTCGGGGGCGACCGCCGGTTTCCGGTACATGCCGATCCGGCAGTTTTCGGCGAACGTCGCGTTCCTCTCCTTGCAGAGCTCCAGAATCAGCTTTCGGATATGGTCGTCGTCCTGCGGCGTTTCGAGGTGCGAGGCGAACGATTTGAAGAGGTCGTCCCACGAGGCGCGGACAACGACCTGCTGGGGCTGCGAAATCCCCCTCGCCAGCACTTCGAACGTGCAGACGACGTCGCAGTACTCCCGCCCGTCGGGCACAAAATCGTCCTTGACCGCGTCGAGGCCGATCGGGGCGGACGCCTGCCGGGGCGCCTCGTCCTCGTCCGGTTCGCCGCCAGACTCCGACGTGCTCTGCATCGTATCGAGCAGGCGCTCGAGCGAGATGAACGTGTTTCCATCCTTCCGCTCCGGGAGGCCGAGGAAGTCGGCGATGTCCCGGACCATGTCCATAATCGTGATGTGCGCGTGCGGGTGGTCGACGTCGACGCTCGGATAGTGCGACAAGGGCTCCGGCACGTCGCGGAAGTCGATCCCCGACTTGAAGAAGAGGAAGAGCAGCTTGTCCATCGCCCAGGCCGCGCCGAGCTCGAAAATCACCCAACTGCTGCACAGGCTGTCCGGCGAGATGAGCGCCAGAATCACATCGCTGCCGCCGATGTCCTCCTTCAGCCGTCTGCACATCTGGGCGTAGTCCTCGTTGGAGGGCGAGCCGGTCCGCCGGATCCGGTCCGGCGGGATCTGGATGCTCTCGACGAGAAACGCCGCGAGCGCCTCCGCCGACGCCTCGTCCCGTTCGGTGTGGGAGATGAAAATCATATCGTGGCCCCCTGCGTGTCGCGCATCATCCCGACGCCGCCTTTTTCCGGTCGTTGAGTTCCTTGATCCGCGCCTTGACGATCTTGAGGCTCTCCTGTAGAAGGTTGCGCGCCGTGGCGAGCTCCACGGGCGATGCGCTCTCCGCTTCGTCTCGGATGCAGTGATAGACCCTAGTGACGAGCATCATGTCGAACCCGTCCCCCCGCTCGGGATCGGGGTCGACAACAAGCGCTTCGTCCCTGCGTACCGGCGACGGTTTTTTTTCGGGCGGCGCGGGTGGGGCAAGGCCCATCAGCTCCGAGACGGAAACGCCGAAGGCCTTTGCGAGGGCAGCAATCTCCTGCGCACTGGGTGTGAGGCGGTTTTTTTCCCACAGATAGATGGTCGACGCGGGTACGCCGATCGACTCGGAGAGCTGTGGCATGGCCACGCGCTTCACACTCCGCCACCTTCTGATTTCCTCCCCAATGGACATAAAAATCTCCCCCCCAGTGTGCTTATTATCGTAGTTTACGCCCGGAAAAGCAATGCGGAAACGACGGGCGCGGAGAAGCGACGCTTCACGTGCCCATAACGGGACAGACGCGTCCGTTTGCCGTATAATTGGCGCGAACCGTCTCGACCCGAGGGAGGAAGAGGGATGCGGGAAAAAATGAAAAAAATTTTTTTGGCCTCTTTGATCGCCCTGCTCTGTGCGTGCGTTTTCTTGCCCGATCGCGCGGCAGCCGAGGACGACCCCCGTTCGTTGCTGCCGGAGCGGGTCAAAAAAACGCGCATCCTCCGCGTCGGCTCGCAGCAGACGTACCCGCCCATCGAGTACAGGGATCCCAAGACCGGACAACTGACCGGCCTCTCGGCGGAATTGCTGGAGGAGATCGCGCGGCGGCTCGGCCTTACGCTCGAGTGGGTACAGTGCGACTACGGCGCGCTCATCACGGGCGCGAAGGCGGGGCGCTTCGACCTCGTCTCGGGCGGTATCAGCGACCAGATCGAACGCGAGCGCGAACTGGACTTCGTCAACTACATGGCGTCCGGCACGGCAATCCTCATCGAGCGCAAGCGGGTGCCGGAGTTCTGGTTCCTCAAGGATTTCTCGGGCTGTAAGGTCGCCTTCACGTTCGGCGCGAAAAAAATCGAGCAGGTCGTCCGACAGGCATCCGACGAACTCCTCGCGGAGGGGAAACCGCCCATCGAGATGGTCATGCTCCCCAACACGGCGGACGCGAAGATGCAGCTCGACCTCGGGCGCGTCGACGGCTACCTCAACGAGACGTTCACCCTGGTCCACATGATGAAACAGACCCCCGGCCGCTACACGATGGTTCGCTACGGCTACTACACACTGACGAACCTCGCGACATCGTGGGGCTTCGCGAAGAAGGACACGGGCCTGCGCGACGCCGTGCAGATCGTCGCGCAGAAGATGATGGACGACGGCACCTTCGCCGAAATCGCCCGAAAGTGGGATCTCGAAGCGGGCATGCTGCCGAAGATCACGATCAACACGCCGCTGGAGATGCCCGCGGATGAGTAGCGCGCCCGAAGAGCCCGCCGCACCGGAGACGTTTCGCGTCGTCCGGCGCAGGCAGTGGGGGGCGTGGGTCGTCGGGGCCGTCACGCTCGCGCTTCTTTTGCTGCTCGCCCGCGCCGGAGTCGAGGCGCGGATCGTCAACCCCGAGACCTTTCGACACTACCTCTTCGACCTCGAAATCCTGATCGGCGTCAAGAACGCGTTTCTGATCGGCACGCTCTCCCTGTTCATCGCGACCGCCGTCGGGATCGTCGTGGCGCTCTTCCGCCTCTCGCGCAACCCGATCCTCGTCGCCGTCTCCGCCGGGTACGTCTGCCTCTTTCGCGGCGTCCCGATGCTCATCCAGATCCTCTTCTGGTTCAACGCGCTCCCCATGATGTTCCAGACGATCCGCATCGCGATCCCGTTTACCGGCATCACGCTCGTCAATGCTCTGATGGTCGACGTTGTGACGCCCTTTCGCGCGGCGCTGCTCGGGATCTCGCTCGCGGAGGCGGCCTACCTCTCCGAGATCGTGCGCGGCGCGGTCGCCTCGTTCGACCGGGGGCAGATTCTCGCAGCACAAGCCCTCGGCATGCGCGGCCACCAGGTCGTCACGCGGGTCGTGATGCCGCAGGTCTCCCGCGCGATCCTGCCCAGCATCAGCAACGAGTACATCAACCTCATGAAGTCGACGTCGCTCGCCATGACCATCGGGTACCTCGAGGTGCTGCGCGTCGTCACGAACATCTACTACACGACGCTCGAGGTCGTCGAGCTGCTCTGCGTCGCCGCCTTCTGGTACCTGGTTCTCGGCGCGTTCGCCACGCTGCTCCAGACGATCCTCGAACGCCTCTACCCCAATCGATGATGGACGCGAACGAACGCGCCGTCGCCATCGAGGTCCGCGACGTCCGCAAACGCTGGGGCGACTTCGAGGCGCTCAAGGGCGTCTCGTTCAAGGTGTACGAACGGGAGATGGTGGCGCTCCTCGGACCGTCCGGCTCCGGCAAGTCGACGCTCATGCGCTGCATCAACCACCTCGAGACGATCAACGAGGGACGCATCTACGTGTGCGGCGAGCTCGTCGGCTACGAAGAGCGAAACGGCCTGTTGTATGAACTGGGCGACCGCGCGGTGAGCGAGCAGCGGACGAAGGTCGGCATGGCCTTTCAGAGTTTCAACCTCTTCCGGCACCTGACGGCGATCGAGAACGTCACGCTCGCGCTGCGCTGCGTCCGCGGCCTCGACCGCGCGGGGGCGGACGCCGTGGCGCGCACCCAGCTCGCCTGGGTCGGCATGGAGGACAAGGCGGACGCCTACCCCGCGCAGCTCTCCGGCGGCCAGCAGCAGCGCGTCGCGATCGCGCGCGCCATGGCCATGCAGCCGGAGGTGCTGCTGTTGGACGAGCCGACGAGCGCGCTCGACCCGGAGTTGTCGCGCGAGGTCGTCGCGACGATCCGCCGCCTGTCGCTCGAAGGGCAGACCATGGTGATCGCGACGCACGACCTCTCGCTCGTCCGCGACTACGCCGACCGCGTCCTCTTCATGGTGGCAGGCCAGATCGTCGAGGACGCGCCGGCGGAAAAATTTTTCAACAATCCGGAGAACGAACGCACCGTCCAGTTCCTGCGCAGCATGGCTGGCGAGTAGCGCATGTCCCGTTATATTTGCAGACGGATATGCGAACGGATATGTTAAAATAATTCACGAAAGGGGTGAGTCGAATGGCGAAGACGGACCGCAATGCGTCGCTCGCGACGGGCGTCTACAAGCAGCTCCGCGACCGGATGATGGCGCTCGAGATCCGGTCGGGCACGCGCCTGCTGGAGGATGAGATCTCGGAGGAACTGGGCGTCGGACGCACGCCCGTGCGCGAGGCGCTGCTGCGCCTTCAGGGCGAGGGGCTGCTCGAGCGAAGCGGTGGATGGATCGTGCGCGAGATCGAGCCGTCGATGATCATCTCGATCTTCGAGTGCCGCATGGCGATCGAGGGATACGCGACACGGCTCGCCGCAGAGCGCGCGATGCCGGAACAGATTGAGAGCCTGGCGGAAATGGTCGCCGCGATGGACGCGGGCGACCTGACGCGCGTTGAGATGAACCGCGTGAACCGCCAGTTTCACGAGACGATCGTGCTCATCTCCGGCAACGAAATTTTCCACGAAATCTACGAGCGCACGCAGTTCCCGTACTGGAACCTGCGAACGCCGCTCGTCATCTTCTCCGACGACGACCGCACGCGCTACACCGTCAAACACCACGAACTGTTGGACAGCATCGCCGCGCACAACCCGGACGAAGCCGAACGCCTCGCCCGCGGCCATGTCGAAGACACATTCCGCATCGTAAGACAGGCGTTTCTGTAAAAAGCTGTAAAAAATTCCGATTATCCACGCAAACAGACGGTGCGGGGTGAATGTCGCTTATCGACGTTCACCCCGCACCGTCTGTTTCTGAAGACATTTATCTATTCCAATCCCGCGTTATGTTGCCCATTCATGCCCGCGCCATTCACTATATCAGGAGCAAGAATGTCCGAAATGCAATTTACCATAAAAAAATGTAATACCATCAAAAGTAACGAAAAATTTACCCTCGCGGGCCGAGTCATAAAAAAGAGGATATAATCGGGAAAAAAGGAGCGCAGAGACATGGACGCACCCAGGATTCTGATCGTGGAGGACGATGCGGAACTGCTTCGCAGCAACAAACGGCATCTGGAGAGCCAGGGCTACGAGGTGGTCGGGGCGGAGAGCCTGGCGTCGGCGCGCCGTGCGCTGGTTTCGCTGCCCCCGGATCTGGTGCTGCTGGACGTGCAGATGCCGGACGGCTCCGGCTTCGACTTCTGCGAGGAAATTCGACGGCGCACCTCCGCCCCCATCGTCTACCTGACCTGCCGGGGCGAGAACGAGGACGTCGTGCGCGGCCTGCAACTCGGCGGCGACGACTACATCGTCAAGCCCTTCGACCTGGAGGTGTTGTCGGCGCGGGTATTCGCACAACTTCGACGCGCCGGAACGGGTGGCGCCGGGGTGATCGAGCTCCCCCCGCTGCGGCTCGACATGAAAAAGGGGCAGGCGTTCCTGAACGGCCGGGCCGTGCCGCTGGCGCCAAAAGAGTTACAGCTTTTGGCGTTCTTCGCCACGTCGCCCGGCAAGGAGCATTCGGCGAAGGAACTGCTGGAAGCGGTCTGGGGCGACGAGGGCGACATCGCGACGGACACCGTGAAGATGCACGTCTCGCGCATTCGAAAAAAATTGGGACTGGGCGAGGAAAGCCCGTTCGAGATTCGCGCCACCCGGCGGCGGGGTTACGTCTTCTCGCGGGTTCTGGCGTAGGCGAACGGCAGGGTGAAGCGCACTTCGGTGCCGACGCCGGGCTCGCTGGAGACGGCGATGTCGCCGCCGTGCGCTCGGGCGATGTGGCGGCAGATGTAGAGCCCCAGACCGGTCCCGGTGTCGCTTTCGCTCCCCTTCCCGGCGCTCTCGCGGCTCTTGTAGCGCTCGAAAATATGCGGCAGCCGCTCCGGCGCGATGCCCTCGCCGGAGTCGCGCAGCGTCACGACCGCGAAATCGCCCTCCGGCACCGCCGTGAGGGCGATTTTTCCGTTGCGGGTGTGGCGGATCGCGTTTTGCATCAAGTTGATCAACACCTGCGAGACGCGGCGCGGATCGGCCCACACCTCGGGCAGGTCGTCTGAGACGCGGATCTCGAAGCGGTTGCCGTTTTTTTTGAGCAGCGGATAGTAGGCGTTGACGGTGCTCTGGACGATTTCCTCGACCGACGCCGGGCGCGGGTCGCAGGCCATCCGCCCCTCGTCGATGCGCGTGGCGTCCAAAATCTGCTCCACCAGCAACCCGAGGCGCGCGTTCTCCGAGGCCAGAATGCCCAGATCGGCGGCCAGCCCGTCCGCGTCGTCGAGGTCTGTGGCGTGGCGTCGCGCATTCTGGGCGATGCCCATCATGACGGCGATGGGCGTCTTGAGTTCGTGGGCGACGTTGCCCAGAAACTCCGTCTTCAGCCGGTGCAGCCGCTCCAGCGTCGCATTTTTTTCGGCGAGCTGCCGCCGCGCGTCGTCGTACATCCTGAAGGTCAGCACCATGGCGGTGCCGAGCAGGAAGCTCGACGCCGTGAATCCGACGATCACGTCGAACGCCGCGTCGGTCTCCGTATCGAAGGGGCGGATCGTCTCCGGGTACCGCAGCGCGATCAGGCAGACGCCCACGTACAACGCGGTCTCCAGCAGGGCAACGGGGATGCGCTCCCGCCCCTCCAGCATGAAGACCGTGAAGAGCACCGCGAAGATGAAGAACGACGGCATACCGCTGCGGTAGCCCCCGGCGGTGAAGAACATGACCGGAAAAAAGAGAATGAAGACGACCACGACGGTGATCCGGTAGCAGCGCACGAAGCGCCCGGTGCGGTTGGCATAGACGATCAGCGCCACGGCGAGCGCCGAGGAGGCGAGGTTGAGGGCGATATTGAGCGCACCCACGCCGATCAGTAGACTGGAGACCGAGGTGACGAGACCCGCCGCCGTCCCCACCAGCCCCAGCAGATTGAAGATGCGCGCCCGTAGGTCGAGTTTCGGGTCGCTCAGCAATTCGTACAACAATTTGTCCATTCGCATGGGGAGATTATACATTAGCGCGTCGCCAATGCGCTTCGGGGCCGGTTTGTCGTTGTCTTTGCGCTTACGCCTCCGGCAGCTCCGCCATGCCGATCGCGTCGACGATCGTGTCGAAGAACGCGTCGTGCCCGAGCAGGTCGACGATGCCCGCGCGTTGAAGCATCGGCATGACCTTCGGGTTGACGGACGCGAAGATCGCCGAGCGTCCCTGCGCGTGCATCCGCTCGCAATACTCGTGCAGGCTCTGCACACCTGATGTGTCGATGTAGGGGACGGCGCGCATCGAGACGATCACGATGTCGCCGTCCGCTTTGGAGAGCCCGGACTCGAGCCGGTCGATCGACCCGAAGAAAATAGCCCCCGTCACATAGATCAACTGGGTCCGCCCCGCGAGCTTGATCCGCCCGCCGACGCGCGCAGGATCGACGTCGTTGATCTTCACGTCGAGCTCCGCGACCTTCGAGACGAAGGCGATCATGGCGAACGTCGCGCCCGCCGCGATGGCGATCGTCAGGTCGAAGACGATCGTCACGATCATCGTGATGAGGAACTTGGCCACGCCGAACTTGAAGTTGCGCCCGAAGATGTAGCGGATGTTGTGCCAGTCGTTCATCCGCCACGCCGTGACCATCAGAACGCCCGCCAGTGCGGAGAGGGGAATGCGGGACATGAGCGGCGCGAGGAGGAACATCGACAGCAGCAGGACGACGCCCTGCACGATGCCGGTGAGGCGCGTCCGCCCGCCGGATTTGATCGCGACGCTCGACCGCGCGATGGCGGCCGTCGCGGGCACGCCGCCCAAAAACGGCAGCAGGAGGTTGCCGATGCCCTGCGCGATCAGCTCGCGATCGCCGTTCAGGCGCTCGCCCTTCATCTTGCCGCCCGCGACGCCGCAGAGCAGGCTTTCGATCATGCCGAGCGCGGCGACGCTGAACGCGGGGACCAGAATGTCGCTCAGGTGGACGGACAGGAGCGCGTCGATCGTGAGGCGCGACTCGTGCACGAGCGTGCGCGGAATCTCGCCGACGAGGTCGACCGGCATCCGGAAGACGAAGGCGACGACCGTTGAGATCAATACGGCCGCAAGCGAGCCGGGGAAGCGCGCCGCGAATTTTTTCGGCCAGAGGAACATGATCGCGATCACGGCGACGCCGATCGCGAGTGCAAAATAATTCGGCGCGAAGCCGTCTGAGAAGATCGCCCAAAATCGTTCGAGCGTCTCCGTCCCGTGCGACTTGACACCGAAAAGGTTCTCGGCCTGTCCGAGCGCAATGATGACCGCGATGCCGGACGTGAAGCCGGAAATGACGGGCGCGGGCAAAAAGTAGACGAGCTTGCCGAGCCGCAAGAGTCCCGCCAGAAGAAGAATCCCTCCGGCGATCGCACCTGCGGCCAAGACACCCTGCATGCCATAGCGCGCGGAGAGGGGGATCAGAATGGCCGTCATCGCGCCCGTGGGGCCGGAGATCTGGAACGACGCGCCCGAGAGCGCCCCGATCAGAAATGCGGAGACAATCGCGGAGATCAACCCGCTCGCGGCGTCCGCCCCGCTCCCCACGCCGAACGCGAGCGCGAGTGGCAGCGCGACCGCCGCCACCGTCACCCCCGCGAAGAGGTCCGCCTGAAAAAATTTCGCGTTGTACCCAGAGAACTCGCGCCGCAAATCCCGAGCATAATCGCCCACCAGGTTGAACAAGACCATCCCTCCGAAAAGTCGAAAATCGCCGGTCATCGCGCGGCGACTCCCTCATATTTCGCGGAGTATAGCACAAGAACGTATCTTTTTGCCGGTCGGGTCGATCCGCGCGATCGAGGTCGAGTGATGCCCGCAACGGACGGTCCGCGGTAAAAAACGGGGCTGGGAGAGACGCTCTCCGCAGCCCCGTTCGTTTTCGCAAAAAATTTTTCCCGCGCCTATTTTTTTCGATCGAAGACCGCAGGGGGCGTCTCGGGCGACGCGAGCGTCACGACCTCCGGCTTCGTGGGGTCGAACATGCCGAAGTCGTAGTACTCCGGGTTCCACGCGTCGTAACGCCAGAGGTAGTACGTTCCCCCGTTCTGATCCGCCAGCGCGGACCAGATGGTCGGATAGACGTCGTTCTCCACGAAGTCGATCTGCTCCGTCCCCGCGTGAACGGTGGCGAGCACGCCGCGCATCGCCAGGAGCGCCCGCCGGGACTCGTCCACCTTGCGCGCGCGCATGTCCGCCAGCATCTGCCGCGCCCGCGCCCTGCGGTCCGCGGGCAGGTTCGAGCCGTCCGGGCGATACAGGGCGGAGTCGAGGTAGAGGTGCACGTCGTAGTGCGGCTCGTTCGTCAGCGTGTCGTGCGCCGCGCCGCGGTAGACCTTCGTCTTGCCATCGATAAACTCGACGATCGCGCGGTCGCCGCCCGTGTCCGCAATGGCGAAGTGGAGGGGGGCTTTCTGCGGATCGTACTCGTGCGACGATTCAACCTGCGAGAAGATGTCCGCGATCGACGCCGGCGCGACGTTGATCTCCGCAAGATCGGCGGTCACCTCGCGCACCGTCGAGAAGTTCGACACGACGAAACTGACGAAGTTCAGGATCCCGACGTCCTTGCGCTCGGGATCGAGCGGCGGCAGCTCGGAGTCGTCCAGGAAGAGGACGCTGCACTGGAGCCCCTGTTCGTTCATCCCCTCGATGACGATGCCCGTTTCGAAGCTGTGGAACTGGATGCTCGCGTACTTCGACTTGTACTCCAGCGCGTTCGGCGTATCGTTCGCTTTGACCGCGATGCCGCGCCCGTGCCCCTTGACGACGACGTTGTCGTCGAAATACCAGTCCATCGTCCGCGCGACGACCGAAGCCGACCCCTCGGTGTACGCGGCCCAGGAACAGGCGAACGACGGCCCCGCCGTCACCGCCAGAAAAATCGTCACGATCGCAAGCGCGATCCCCCTGCTAGTGCGTTTCATTCTCGTACCTCCAGATTTTTTCGATTCGATCTCTTCGACCGCCTTCTATATATTATATCGCGTTCCCCCAGCCGCCTACTGCGCTTTTTCGACCGGCGTCTCCCGCCCGGTGTAGTAGCCGTAGTCCCGGCTGCGCGCGTCGTAACGGCCGAAGAGCGGAGAGCTGACGACAAAGTCCGCGGTCGAGCGGTTCGTCGCGAGCACCGTATTGTAGACGTTGCAGATGCGGAGAAGCGCTCGGATGTCGGCGTCGTGCGGCTGCATGCTCATCGGGTCGACGAAGAAGACGAGGACGTCCAGTCCCCCATCCGCGATCAGCGCGCCGATCTGCATGTCCCCGCCGAGCGGCCCGGATTTCATGATGCGGATATCCGGCGAGAGCGCCGGGAAGTTGGCCTCGAACAGCTCCCCGATCAACCTGCCCGTCGTTCCCGTGCAGACGAGGCTGTGCGGCGCGAGCGTCTCCGCGTTCTCCATCACCCATTCGAGCATCTCGCCCTTGAGCGCGTCGTGCGCCACCAACCCGATTTTTTTCACACCGCCCTCCGAAGCCGCAGACGCACCGGCCCACAGAAACAGGAGAAGCAGAGCCAATACTATACTCGTTCGTCTCATCGCAGACACCTCCGCTTACGCATAAACCGGCTCGATCATTTCTTGCTCATGCATGTTGCAACTGTTTTTCTTGCTTTGGGGTTTTCGTTGCAGCGGTTCTTTTGCGCGTCGATTTCGCGGGGATTTTCGCGTTGTCGACAGCAACGAACAACATCCTGAAACCAAGGGCGTTTAGAATCTTGTTCAATGTCGCGATGCGCGGATTCGAACCATTTAGCACTTCATAAAGGGTGGTTCGCCCCAAACCGGCTTCTTTTGCCAGCTTGACCATGCCTTTCGCCGCCGCCACCTGTCTGAGAGTGGACAATAAATATGCAATCTCTCCGGTTTCGGCATACTCTTCCAGCTCGTCGGCAATCGCCATTTTCGCGAACGAAGGGTCTTTTTTGAATTTATCGATCATAAAACCTTCCCACGTCGGCATTGTGAGAGCGAAAGCGGCCAGCTTCTCTTCGTTGGGTGTCGTTTTTTCGGTCATTTCGCACCTCCTCGTTTTTCGAAATCCTCCAGATATTCGCGCGCTCTCTGAATGTCGCGGGATTGTTCCTTTTTTGTGTTCTTGTCGCCACCGCACAGAATAATAACGATCACATTGCCGATCTCTGAAAAATATATTCTCAGGCCCAACCCTGACAGTTTCAATTCGGAAACTCCCATGCCTAGGGATTTATACTCCCCCAGGTTGCCTTGAGCCAAACGCTCCAACCTCTTGCGGATCGCCCTCTCGACGGAAGTGTCTTTGAAAGAATCGAACCACTCCATAAACGGCACACGTCCGCTGGGCGACTTGTAAAATATAATTTTTCTGGGCTTCGCGTCCATTCCAACAACCCTTCACATATTCCAATTACAACCAGTGTACGGAATTGCGAACACTGTGTCAAGCAAAAAAGGGCGGGGAAATATCCCCGCCCAAACTGCGCGAATTCATTCCCGCACAGCCCCTTATTCCATATGACATTCGTGTAAGCGTAAAAAACTTCTACAGCATCTTTACGATCAGCGCAACCCCCTGGCCGCCGCCGATGCAGGCGCTGGCCATGCCGAGTTGTTTGCCCTGCCGTTTCAAACTGTAGAGGAGCGTCGTCAGAATTTTTGCGCCGCTCGCGCCGATGGGGTGGCCCAGCGCGATCGCGCCGCCGCAGATGTTCAATTTCGCCATGTCGAACGGCAGCATCCGGTGGCAGGCGATGACCTGCGCCGCGAACGCCTCGTTGATCTCGATCAGCTCCATGTCGTCGATGGATAGTTTCGCTTTTTCGAGCGCCTGCTTCATCGAGTAGACCGGCGCGATGGGGAAGCGCTCGGCCTCGATCGACGTCGCGGCGTAGCTCACGATCTCCGCCATCGGCTTGAAACCCTGCGCTGCGGCCCACTCGTCGTCCGCGATCATCATGGCGGCCCCCGCGTCGCAGAGCGCCGAGCTCGAGCCCGCTGTGATCGTGCCGCCCTCTTTGCCGAAGATCGCGGGGAGTTTGGCGAGCGATTCGAGCGTCGTGTCCTTGCGCGGAATCTCGTCCGTGTCGTACGCGACGTCGCCCTTCTTGCGGTCCTTGATCACGACCGGGACGATCTCGTCCTTGAAGTATCCTTTCTCGATTGCCGCAACCGCTTTCATGTGGCTGTTGTAGGCGTACTCGTCCTGCTCCTGCCGCGTGATCGAAAATTCCCTGACGACGCCGGTCTCCGTGATCTCGCCCATCAATTTTCCGACGATCGGGTCGAGGAAGCCGTCGGCGTGCAGGACGTCCGCCGCCTTCTGCTCGCCCATGCGGAAGCCCCAGCGTGCGGCGGGGAGGATGTACGGCACCTTCGACGCGCACTCCATGCCGCCCGCAAGCACCGCGTTGGCGTCGCCCAGGCGAATCTTGTCGCTGGCGAGCATCGCGGTGCGAAGGCCCGAGCCGCAGCGGATGTTGATCGTAAACGCGGGCGTCGTCATGTTGAGGCCCGCCTTGTACATGGCGAACCGCGCCGGGTTCGAGCCGACGCCCGCCTGCCAGCCGTTGCCCATGATGACCTCCGCGACGTCGTCCTTGTCCACGCCGGAGCGCGCCAAGGCTTCCTTCAACACCGCCGCCCCGAGGTCGGTCGCCTCCTGCTTCTGAAACTGGCCGCCGAATTTTCCGCCGGCGGTCCTGCACGCGGAGAGAATGACCGGTTTGCCCATCTTATGCCGCCTCCATTCCCTTCATGACGCCGAGGTCGGGTGCAACCTCAAACTCGGCCTCTGTGTGTTCCTTGATCTGTTCGAGCGTGACCTCCGGGGCGATCTCGATCAGAACCAATTTGCCGTCGTCGAACCTGAACACCGCGAACTCGGTGAAGATCATCGACACGACACCGACGGCAGTCAACGGCAGCGTGCATTTTTTCAAAATTTTGGCCCCGCCCTTTTTCGTCACGTGCGTCGTCGCGATATAGACGCGACGCGCGCCGACGACAAGGTCCATCGCGCCGCCCATGCCGGGGACGCTACGCCCGGGGACCATCCAGTTGGCGAGATCGCCCTGCTGGTCGACTTCGAGCGCACCCAGCACCGTTGCGTCGACGTGACCGCCGCGGATCAGGCCGAAGCTCGTGTCCGACGCAAAAAAGCTGCCGCCGGGCTGCATGGAGATGATGCGCCCGCCCGCGCCGATGCACTTGAGGTCGGGCTCCGCCGGCGCGGGGCCGATCCCGATCGCGCCGTTCTCGGCCTGCAAAATGACGTGGACGTCCTCGGGGATGTAGTCGGAGACAAGCGTCGGGATCCCGATGCCGAGGTTGACGACGTCCCCCTCCTCCAGCTCCATCGCGATGCGCTTTGCGATGCGCTCTTTTACGATCTGTTCATCAAGTTCTGGAAGCATAGTAGGATCCTCCTTTCACGACCAGCATGTCGACCAGGATGCCCTGCGTGACGATGTGGTTGGGGTCGAGCTCGCCGACGTCGACGACCGCGTCGACCTCCGCGATGACGATTTTGCCCGCCGTCGCCATCGCCGGGTTGAAGTTCTGGTTTGTGCCGCGGTACGTCAGGTTGCCCATGCGGTCCGCCTTGTACGCGCGCACGAGCGCGACGTCCGCGGACATCGGCAGTTCGAGGATATATTTTTTCCCGTTCACCTCGAGGACCTGCTTGCCCTCCTCGACAACCGTGCCGACGCCCGTCGGGGTGAGAAATCCGCCGAGGCCGTAGCCCGCCGCGCGAATTTTTTCGACGAACGTCCCCTGCGGATAGAGCTCGAGCTCCATCTTGCCGGACATGTAGAACTCGCCGGTCTTCTTGTTCAACCCGACGTGCGAGGCGATGGCCTTCTTGACTCGCCCCGCCGAGACGAGCTTGCCGTGCCCGACCTTCTCGTACGCCGTGTCGTTGGCGATCATCGTGAGCTGGTCCGTCCCCTGCTCCAGCAGGGCGTCCACCAATGTGTAGGGGATGCCACCGTAGTTGAAGCCGCCCACCATGATGGTGTCGCCGGTCTTGATGCACTTGACCGCCTCTTCGGCCGACACGACGGGCTTGTAGATGCTGCGTTTCATCGCTTCGAACCTCCTTCTTCCCTATGCTGTCGCCGCAGGGGGCGCGCTCTTGCCGAGGGAACCCCGCTGGATGAAGAACATCGCCACGACGATACCGCACCCGACGGCGTTGCTGACGAGACTCGGGTGGATGATGCAGAACGGCACCGCGAAGAGCAGGATCCTCTCGACGATGTTGAGATCACGCAGCAGGAAACCCTGGACCGCCGCGGACAGACCCATGATGCCGATCAGCGCCGTCACGGTCCCGACGACGATGTGGAACACGTCGCCCTGCAACATCAGATACGGATTATAGACGAACATATACGGCACCACAAAGCCCGCCGCCGCATTCGCGAGCGCGGTGAAGCCCGTCTTGAGCGGTTCGGAGCGCGCGATGCCCGCCGCGGCGTATGTCGCGAGCGCCACCGGCGGCGTAACATCCGCCAGAACGCCGAAGTACAGGCAGTACAGGTGCGCTGCCTGCATCGGGACGCCCATCTGGGAAAGGGCCGGGGCCGCGAGCGTCGAGGTGATGATGTACTGCGCCGTCGTCGGGACGCCCATGCCGAGGATGATCGAGCCGATCATCGTCCAGAAGAGCGCCAGCGGCAGAATTCCGAACGAGAGCGAGAGGACGAACGACGAGAATGCCAACCCGACGCCCGTGATCGCGATGACGCCGATGACGATGCCGGAGCAGGCACAGGCCATGGCGACCTCGATCGCTCCCATACCGCCGGAGATCAGCGCATCCAGGACCATCTTCGGCGTCATTCGGTGCTCCTTCGCTCCGAGCCACGAGCAGACGACGATGGCCAAGATCGAATAAAAGACCGCCATCGTCGGCGAGTAGCCAAGCGCCAGAATGACGACGAGTGCCGCGATGGGGAGCAGCAGGTGCCAGCCGCGCTTCAACACATCGCCCGCCTTCGGCAGTTCGGAGGCGTCCATGCGCTTCATGCGCCGCTTGCCTGCGCGGAAGTGAACCATCATGATGATCGAGATGAAGTAGAGCGTCGCCGGAATCGCGGCTGCGACCACGACGTCCCAGTACGAGATGGCGAGGAACTGGGCCATGATGAACGCCGCCGCCCCCATGACGGGCGGCATGACCTGTCCTCCTGTCGAGGCGCAGGCGACGATGGCCCCCGCAAAGTTCGGCGTATACCCCGCCTGCTTCATCAACGGAATGGTGAACGAGCCCGTGGTGACGGCGTTGCCCGTCGAGCTGCCGGAGACCATGCCCATGAGGCCGCTTGCCACGACCGCGGCCTTGCCCGCGCCGCCGAGGCTGCGCCCGGTCAGCGCGATGGCGAGATCGATGAAGAACTGCCCGGCACCGGAGATCGTCAAAAACGCGCCGAAGAGGCAGAAGAGGAAGATGAACGACGCCGAAACCCCGAGCGGGACGCCGAAGATGCCGTCGGTGCGCAGGTACATGAACGGTGCCAGCGTGTCGATGGAAAACCCTCTGTGCCCGAGCATGCCGGGGAAGTAGGGGCCGAAAATGGCGTAGACGAGCGCGACGCAGGCCACGATCGGCAGCGGCCAGCCCATCGAGCGCCGCGTCCCCTCGATGACGAGGAGGACCATGACGACGCCCAGGTAGATGTCCGACGGAATCGCGCGCCCCTCGCGCATGGCGATCGCCTCGTAGTTGAAGAGGATGTTGCCGCAACAGACCAGAACAAGAGCAGCAAGCGCCCAGTCCCAAAGCTCGATCTTGCCCTTCGGCCGTTTTGCCGACAGGGGGTAGAGCAGGAAGATCAACGACCCCATGAACATGAAGTGGATGGATCTCTGTGTCATGGCGTCAAAAAGGCCGGATACAGCGGTGTAGAGATGGAAGAGCGACGCCGAGAGGGCGATCGCCGCCACAATGTAGTATTGCGGGCCGGTGAGAACTCGTTTTTTGCCGGTCTCCGGGTCGTCGATCTCGACCCGTTCGACCTGGCTCAAGTCGATTCTGGCTTCATCGGAAAAATTTCCGTCGAGACCGGAGCGGTCGATGTTTTCCACAATTTCTTCGAGATTATTTTTCTCTTCGCTCATATGGTTTCCTCCCGCCCTTCAAAAAAAATTGGCAGTGGTCAATTTTGGAGCTGCGCGAAAAACTTACGCGCAGCTCCAAAGGTCCGAATCGATCGGGTTCGATTATTTCGTGTCTACCTTGACGCCATTCTCCTCGAAGTACTTCGCCGCTCCGGGGTGGAACGGGATGATGCCGACGCCTGCCTTCTCGGGAACGAAGTTGGCCGCGTGCGGGGTCGTCTTCTCGATCTCGCCCCTCTTCTCGATGAAGATCTTGACGCAGTCGTAGGCGACCTGGTCGGTCATCTTGCTGTTGACGACGAGGAAGTTGCCGTCGGCGACGACGCGGCAGTCCTCGGTCTGCTTGTCATACGTGCCCGCGGGGATCGTGAAGTCCATCATGAACGGATTCGCGTCGCAGACCTTTTTGATGACCTCCGCGGGGATCGGGATGAGGACGACGTCGCGGACCGCCGCGATCTCCATGACCGCCGAGCCCGGAATCGCGAAGTTGAAGAACGCGACGTCGAGGTTGCCGTCCTTCAGCGCCGTCACCGCTTCGGGCTGCGTGAGCTGCTGCTTGTTGAAGTCCTTCTCGGTCCATCCGGCGGCCTCGAGGATCATGTTCGTCAGGACCTGGTCGCCGCCGCCCGGTGCGCCGACGGAGATCTTCTTGCCCTTCATGTCGTCGAAGGTCTTGATGCCCGTGCGGGTCGTCGTGACGATGTGCTGCGGCGCGGCGTACATGTGCATGAGCGTGAGGACGTCGAGCTTGCCGTCGTCCTTGAACGCGTCGATGCCGTTATAGGCCTGCCACAGGGTGGAGCCCATCGTCATGCCGATCTGCGCCTGGTCGCTCGCGACGAGGCGGCAGTTCTCGCGGGAAGCCGACGTCGAGCGGGAGTTCGCCCGGATGTTGACGCCGCCGTTCGAGAGGAGCTCGGCCATGACGCCGCCGAGCGGATAGTACGTGCCGCCGACGCCGCCTGAGCCGATGGTGACGAACGTCTGCGCGGCGAGTGCCATGCCGCCCAATGCAAAAACCAGAATCAAACCCAGTGCCAATACGCGCTTCTTCATTACAACACAACCTCCTTAGGAATTTGGATTAATTGGATGAAGATCTATGCTCTACAGCAACTGCTTTGCTGCGGATGCCAGTCCAGCGGCGAGCATCTCGACGATCTGCCTCGCCTGTGCCTCGGTCGTCACGAGCGGCGGTGCCAGAAGGAAATTGTCCCCCTCCACGCCGTCGATCATCCCGGAGCCGGGGTAGATGATCAGACCCTGCTCGATGCACGCCTTCGTCGCCACGCCGGATGCGCCTTTCGTCTTCTCGAACGGTTCTTTCTTCGCCTTATCCTTGACAAGCTCGACGCCCCACATGTAGCCCTTGCCGCGGACGTCGCCGACCATCGGATTTTCCGCTTTGATCTTTTCAAGACCTTCTTTAAAGATGTGCTCGTTGCGTTTTACGTTCCCGACGACGTCGTGCTCCTTCATGTACTTCATGACCGCGACGACCGCCGCGGCGGACACCGGGTTGCCGTTGTACGTGTGTCCGTGCATGAACGCGCCGCTGCCCTTCTTGATCGGTTCCAGGAGTTTGTCGTTCGCGATGATGCCGCCGGTGGGGACGTAACCCGCGGCCAGTCCCTTCGCTGTCGCGATGATGTCGGGCTTGACCTTCCAGTGGTCGACGCAGAAGTTTTCTCCCGTCCGGCCACATCCGGTCATGACCTCGTCCGCGATCAGGACGACGTCGTACTTGTCGCAGATCTCGCGAACGATCGGCCAGTATTCGTCGGGGGGCGTGAGCGCGCCGACGGTCGAGCCGACGATGGGTTCCGCCAGAAATGCGCTGACGTAGTTCGCGCCGATCCGGCGAATCTCATGCTCCAGTTGATACGCGCAGCGCATCCCGCACTTGGGATATTCGAGCCCGAAGGGGCAGCGATAGCAATAATGCGGCTGGATCTTCGGCATCTCGAGGAACATGGGGAAGTACGGGCGACGGCGTGCCATCGAGCCGCCGAGCGAGACCGTGGCGAGCGTGCTGCCGTGGTAGGAGTTCCACCGTGCGATGGTGATGTACTTGCCCGCGTACTCGCCGCCCATCTCATAGAAGGACTGGCGGGCGAGCTTCACCGCGGACTCGATCGCCTCGCTGCCGCCGGAGACGAGCCAGACGTTCTCCAGCCCCTCGGGGGCGAACTCGGCGATGGCGGTTGCCGCCTCCTCGACGATATCGCACTGCCAGCGAGACGGATGTGCGAACTCGAGCTTGCGGCACTGCGATGCGACCGCGTCCGCGATCTCGGGGACCGCGTGTCCGAGGTTGGATATCAACGCGCCGGAGCAGCCGTCGATATACTTTTTGCCGTCCTTGGCGACGATATAGATGCCCTCGCCACGCTCGGCCTGGATGTAGTTGGTCTTGAAACTGCGGGGAAACGCGTGCTGAACCATGATCTTCGACCTCCCTACTTGGTGGATGCTGCATGTCCGAAAGCCGGCTCTGGCCGGAATTTCCGGGAATAAAACATCATCGGGCGCCTGATTCGTCTTTCGGTTCGGTATATGCAAATGCTTGTGAATGCTCGCGCAACAATGTCGTCGGCAATTGCGCAATCGACAAAAACATTGAAGGATATGTTTCACTGTAAAACATTCTCCGTCTTCGTCATACGCAAAAACCGAGGAAAAACACGCATAAAACACGCGAAAAGTGAGGTTCATTCAAGGCGATTCAGATATAATTCAGTATATTACGTGAATAAATTCCTTCATTAATGTTATACTTCATAATCATGCGGTTGTCAATCCAAATTGCCGCGACCATTTTTTCGATCGATATCTCATTTTGTAAGGGCGGGTGGTCCTCTGTGATCTGGGAAAAAATGGAATTGGAACTGGAGCGGCTGCCGAGGGCGCAGAAAAAAGTCGCCAGATATATGGTCGACAACCCCTCAGAGTCGCTTTTCATGACGTCGCAACAACTGGGCGCCAATTCGGAAACGAGCGAGGCGACCGTCATCCGCCTCGCCACCACCCTCGGTTTCGCGGGTTTCCCCGAGTTCAAGCAGGCGCTGCAGGACGAGGCGAAGGACTCGCTCTCGACCTTCGGCCGCCTGCAACGGCACATGTCGACGGTGCGGACGGGCAACCTTCTGTCCGACGTGATCGCAGCCGAAATCGACAAGGCCTCCGCCTGCCTGCAACAGACGGACGACAACAGGATCCGCGCGCTCGCGGGCGAGATCTGCCGCGCGGCGGGCGGCGTCTACATCGTGGGCCTGCGCAGCGCACGCAGCCTCGCCGTGTACATGCAGTTCTACCTCTCATGGTTCTTGCCGAACGTCTACGTGCCGGAGAACGACTCGCTGGAGACGTACCTCGTCTCAGCGCCGAAAAACAGCCTTCTCATCGGCATCAGCTTCCCCCGCTACACGCGCCTGACGCTCGACTGCATTCGGCTCGCGAAACGAATCGGCCTCAAGACCGCCGCCATCACAGACTCGGACGCAAGCCCGCTCGCGGCGGAAGCCGACCTCTCCGTCACCGTGCCATGCGTCCACGTCGCGCACATCGACTCCCTCATGATCCCGTTCGGCATGGCGAACGCCCTCCTGATCGAAGTCACGAGCCAACTGGGCCCCCGCGCGCTCGAACGCCTCGGTGAACTGGAAAAGATCTGGTCGAGCGGCTCGACCTACTGCTAGCGGAAATATTTTTTCTTGACACGCCATACAGAAGCAGATATAAATGATCATAATGATCGCTTGAATCATTTATGGATGGAGGTTGCGTTCGATGGAAACCATTGCGGCGCGCGAGGCAAAAATATCGTTCGGCGATACGATTCGCAGGGCGCAAAAGGCTCCTGTGCAGATCACGAACCACGGCAATCCGGTCGCCGTCGTTATGTCCATGGAGGATTACCGCATTACGGAAGAATTTAGGATGCAATACCTGCGGGAAAAACTCGAACGCGGTCGCGCCGATATTGAAGCGGGCAGAGTTTTCGATGTGGACAAGGTTTTCGACGAAGTCCTTGCTGGGAATTACGACTAAATGCGCAAAATCGTCCTATCGGCCGAAGCGAGGCAGGATATCAAAGAGATCGCTCGATACACGGTGCGCAGGTGGGGTAAGGATCAGGCAGAGAAGTATCTCGAAGGGCTCAGGGAACAGATAAAATTCATTCAAAACATGCCCGCAGCCGGCAGCGATCGCTCGCAAGAGCTGGGAAGCCCCTTCTTCAGTTTTCCGGTCGACCGGCATGTCGTCTACTATCTATACGATGAACAACAGGTAAGCGTCATCGCCATCCTGCATCAGGCAATGTCGCCCAAGATCCATTTGCGCCTGCGAAAAAATATTTGAATCTATCCGCTCAGGAAATCAACCGCAAACTGCTGCAATTGCAATGCATAGCATTACAATTGCAGCAGTTTGTGCTATGATAACGAGAATAAAAAATGAGAAAAGGAGGGGTGCGCGTTGCCTACGAAAAATATCTCCATCCGCATGGACGAAGACCTGAAAAGCCAGTTCGAGACCGTCGTCGGCAGTCTTGGGCTCAATGTCAACGCCGCCGTCAACGTATTCGCCAAGGCAGTCGTCCGCTGCAAAGGCATCCCGTTCGAGTTGACGAGCCGGGAGGAGGACCCTTTTTACAGTCCGTCGAACTTCGCGGCGATACGCGAATCGCTCGAACAAATCAAAAACGGGCAGATCCGGACGTTCCACAGCGTCGAGGAGTTGGAAAAGGCCGCGTTAAAAGCGATCGCCGATGCAGATTAATTTTTCCGACAAGGCGTTTGCCGAATACGTCGACTGGCAGAGCAGAGACAAGGCAACAGCAAAACGGATCAATAAAATTTTGCAGGAAATGATGCGCGACCCCTTCGACGGGATCGGCAAACCCGAGCCGCTGAAACACGAACTCAGCGGATGCTGGAGCCGCCGCATTGACGAAAAAAATCGAATCCTCTATCAGGTCGCCGAAGACCGGGAAACGATTTACATCATCCAGTGCAAAGGGCACTATTGAGAGCGATAAACCGCCGTATCTTCCTTGACGCACCGCGACGAAACATATATAAACGATCGTAATGTCTTTCGATCACATTGGGGGAACATCCATGGAGACAAACGCCGCCGGACACGCGGACCGGGCCGAGTCGGCCGGGAGCAAATCGACCGCGCTCGAACTGGCGATCGACGGCATTTTCGAATTGATTCAGCGCAGGGAAATCCTGCCGGGCAGCAGGCTGTTCGAGACCGATCTGGAGGAGCGCCTCTCGGTCAAGTCGATCAGCCGGACACCGATCCGGCAGGCGTTCGACCAGTTGGCAGCGGACGGTGTCCTGGAGCGCAGACCCGGTCAGAAGGGTTTTTTCTTTCCGCGCTTGTCGACCGACGATCTCTGCTACGCGTACCTGCACAGGGAGCAATTGGAGATGACCTCGGCGCGGCTTGCGGCAATCACGATGACGCCGGAGGCCAGGGTGAGGGTGCGAGCGGCGATCGAGCACGAGGACAAACTGTACGAACAGCGCGTCGTCGAGACGTATCGGGACGTCCACAGCAGCTTCCACGTCACGCTGGCGTCCGTCGGGGGCAGCCCCTACCTCGAGAAGGCGGTCAAAGAAATTTATCTGCGCTTTGCATTTTACGAATTCTTTTACGGCTCCTACCGCACGCAAAAGCATCAGGAAGAGGCGCGCAGCGTTGAATACCGCATGATTCGCGAGCACGACGTGATTCTGGACGCCATCGAGAAGGGCGACCCGACGGTCGCAGCGACGCTGCTGAAAGAACATCTGCGCGCGTCGCCGCTGTTCGTCGATCACGTCCGGGACACACAGACCTGGCGCGAAATCGAACCGGCGCTGTAAAAAAAATTTCATCATAAAAAAATCTCCGCGCAAAAGCGCGGAGATTTTTTTATGGGAATTTTTTTGACCGTTTACCGCACCTACCAGACGTAGACGCCGACCGCGAGGATGATGCACGTCCACACGCACCACTTGAGGACAAGCGGAAAAGCGAACTTGAACCACCGCGCGAACGGAATGCCCGCGATGCCGAGCGACGCCATGAGCACAGGGTGCGTCGGTGTGATCATGTTCCAGTAACCGTCGCCCGCCTGATAGGCCTGACAGGCGATCTGACGCGAGATGCCGATGAGGTCGGAGAGGGGAGCCATGATCGGCATGACGACGACCGCCTGCCCGCTCGACGACGGAATGAAGAAGTTGATCAGCCCCTGCACGAAGAACATGCCCCACGCCGCCACGATGTTGGAGAAGTGCGCGAGCGGCAGGGAGAGCGCGTAGATGATCGTATCCATGATCATGCCGCTCTCCATCACGACGAGCACCGCGCGGGAGAAGCCGACGAGGAGCGCCGCGCCGGTGAGTTCCCTCGCGCCGTCCATGAACTCGTCCGCGAAGACGTTGACGTCGGGCCCGAACGTGATGGCGGACGTCACGATTCCCATCAGCAGGAAGAGCGCGCTGATCTCCTCCAGATACCAGCCGAACTTCAGGACGCCCACGACCAGCGCGCCAAGCGTCGCGACCAGTATGAACAGAACGGCCTTGTCCTTGCCCGTGAGGTCGGCCTGCTCCGTGTCGATCTTGATGTTGGAGACGTTAAAGGGAATGTCCGCGACGAGGCTCTTGGACGGGTCGGCCTTGACCTTCGCGGCGTATGCCATCGTGTGGTGAATGGCGATCAGCGCCCCGCCGACACAGAGCACCGTGCGCAGCCCCATGCCGGAGAAGAGCGGCAGCTCGGCGACGGTATGGGCGATGCCGATGGAAAAGGGATTGAGCGGTCCCGCCGAGTATCCCGCGTAGACGCCGATCGTCACGAAACAGACGCCGACGAGCCGATCGTAACCCATCGACATGGCGGCGGCAATCAGAATCGCGACGAACGGCAGCGTCTCCTCCGCCATGCCGAAGGTCGCCCCCGCGAAGGCGAAGGCGATCATGACCACCGGTATGAGAAGCTGGGTCTTGTTCTTGTGTTTTTTGATGACGTTGCCCAACGCCGCGTTGATGGCCCCAGATTTGACGACGATCGCCATGGAGCCGCCAATGACGAAAATAAACGCGATGATGTCGCTCGCCTTGAGCAGACCGTTGAAGAGGGCCGCGAGGAGTTCGCCGGGGCCGATCGGCTGCTGGTCCACGTAGTGGAACGTTCCCGCGACCACGAGCGTCCGCCCCGACGCCTCGTCCTTCTTGCGTTCGAATTCGCCCGCGGGGACGACGTAGGTCAGGACGGCGCACAGAAAAATAATGATCAAGAGCAGCGCTGCCGTATTCGGAAATTTTTTGAACAGTTTCATCCTGCACCTCCAACTTGAATATAAAAAAACGAATGGGCGACGCGCGTTCGAGCCGCCGCCCTGCCATTTTCAACCTCTGACGGCTTTTTTGATCTCCTCCGGCGACAAACCCTTCCATCTCAGGTTCTTGAGATTTCTGCCTGCGGTCCGATAGGAGCATCCGTTCGCCGCTTCCGCAAGCGTGATGACCGCGTCGACGGTCGGCGTCGGGACGCCCGTCGCGCGCCCCAGCTCCGACAGCGGCACGAGCAGGAACGGGACGTCCTCGCTCAAATATCGGTTCGTCATCGACGTCGGCGAGTCGGGGCCGTGGTTGCCGTACACGGGGTGATCCTTGAAGAGGTCGTAGAGCCGCTCCCCCTCCGTGCGCGCAAGGCCGTAATTGAGGATGGCGTCCTCGTACTCGGAGATCAGCTTGCAGCCGAGGGCACGGCCGACCGCGAGGCGCTCGGCGTCCATCGCCTCCATCACGCGGCAGACCGACTCGGTCATGCCGTCGTTGTAGAAGCGGAAGCGCTCGCCGGACTCGACGCGGCCCGCGTTCATCAGCAACGTCGGGCAGTGGAGAATCATGTTCGTGTTGGCGAGGCCGACCGTCAGGACATCGTCGTGCGCGCGAAGCTCGATCGGGAAGACGGGCGCGAGCCGCCGGATCAGCTCGTCGGTCCGCGCCGCCGGGATCGCCGCGATGTACATGAAGTCCTTGAGGCCGAAGACGAGCGACGTGCCGTCCGGCTGAATGCGCGTGGCGTACGGGATCGTGTCGCACTCGCCGACGAGGACGTCGTTTTCGAGACCGCGCGCCGCCAGACGGGCGCGCAGTTGGATGGAGCCGAAGTTGCCCGGCATCAGGAGCACGCTCTGCCCGGCTTCGAGGTGCGGCGCGACGGCGTCGAACGCCGTCGCGTGCCCATAGGAGGGCATCAGGCAGTAGACGACGTCCGCGCCGCGCACCGCCTCGGCGGCGTCGGTCGTGACGACGGCGAGTTGCGCCCTCCCCGCCACCTCGCCGTGCAGCGTCAACGTGTTGCCGCTCTCGCGAATCGCCTTCAGTCCCGCCTCGAAGGCCGGGGACTCCCACAGCCGGACCTCGTGACCGCGGAGGGCCATGTCCCCCGCCATCGCGCGCGCGGCGTTGCCCGCGCCCAGTACGGCGATTTTTTTCGCGCTCATCGACTAAATCTCGACGTTCTCGTTGAAGACGAACGGCGCGCCGATGCCCTGTTTCTTCGCCTTTTCGAATACGGCGGTCGCGACGGCGACGTCCATCGCGCCCGTGCCGATCGGGATGCAGACGATGCGCTCGGTCGGCTTGATATGCCCGCCCTTCTTGCCGGTGACGACCTCGCCAATCGTGGCGGTGATCATGTCCTCCGTGAACTTGCCCTGATCGACGACGCTCTTCAGCGAGCCGCGGTGCATGGTCTGGCCGATCGAGTCGACGATCACCCGGTCCGCGCCGAGCAGGAGGGCGTCGTCGCACTCCGTGAACGAACCCATGGGGAAGACGATCTGCCCCGGCTTGATCCACTCGTTCTTGATGAACTTGTCGCGCCCGTGCGTGACGGAGACGACGATCGTAACATCGCGGCAGACGTCCTCCGGCTTCTCCATGACGACGATCTCGATGCCGGTCGCTTTGCTCATCTCGGCCGCATATTTTTTCGCCGCTTCCGGATTCACATCGTAGACCTTGACCTTCCGGATGTCGAACACCTCCGAGAAGGCGAGGAGCTGCGTGCGTCCCTGCGCACCCGCGCCGTACAGGCCCATGTCGAAGGATTTTTCGTTCACGAGATATTTCGCCGCAACCGCCGCCTGCGCGCCGGTGCGGTAGTTCGTGATCTGCTCGCCGTCCATGATGCAGCGGAAGATGCCTGTTGCCGGATCGAAGAGCAGGATGAGCGCGATGATGTACGGCAGGCCGTTCGCCGGGTTGTTGAGCGAGCCGCCGACGCACTTGATCCCGGCGCTCTTCTGGCTGTGGATGTAGGCGGGCATGGCGTTCAGGCCGTTCTTGTACGTCGGCCAGTCCGCGTCCTCGCCGAGCTCCAGCGTGATCTTCGTCGGGCAGATCGCGACGCCGTTGCCCCAGTCCGTGAAAGCGAGCTCGCACGCCTCGACGGTGTCCTTCATCGTCAACAGTTTTTTTACCTCGTCCGCGTTGATCAGAGTAACCGGCATGTTGCATTCCTCCTGGTATGTGTGTTGGATTGATCGGAACCGATGCGATGCACCGAAAAAATGAAGCGTCAAATTGCCCCTCGCCTCTGGGAATCCCCTCCTTTCAGGCGACGGAGTACAGACCACCTGTGCCCGGAGAAAAGACCGGACACATTTGTATTATTTTATGTATACGCATATCGTATTCGTCATCATAGAAATACTTTGCTCGTCTGTCAACTGCGATTTCTTTTTCTCTTTCTATTAACACTAAGGGAAAGAAAGAAAAATTTCTGTCATTTTTTGCCCAATGACTCGTTTTTCATACAATCAACTCGAAATAGACCACGCAATCGGTTGTTTTAAAAAATTTTAGGAGCGCGCGAGTAAAAAATTTTTTCTCGCGCCAGCCTGTATGATGGATTTTTTTCGGTAGGCAAATCCGCCACCGACTGCTATCATCTGTTTTTGTTGCGCAATCTGTTGCGTAAACGAGAGGAGGGATACCGCTGAAAAACGCGTCGTCCTACTGGGTAAAGGCACTCAACGGAATGGGGTTGGGGCTTTTTTCGTCCCTGATCGTCGGACTGATTTTGAAGCAGATTGGCGTCTATGCCGGCGTCGAACTCTTGACGACGCTCGGCACAACAGCGCAGCTCGCGATGGGGCCCGCCATCGCGGCGGGAATCGCCTACAGCACGGGCGCGCCGCCGCTCGCGCTCTTCTCGTCCCTCGTCGTCGGCGCGATCGGCGCAGGGACGTTCGCGGGTGCCACGCCCGCAATCGGAGAGCCGATGGGCGCCGCGGTCGCCGCAGCATGCGGCGTTTGGGCCGGGAAATTCGCCGCACAGCGAAGCGGCGGGAGCATCGACATTCTCCTGATCCCCGTTGTCACCATCGTCTCGGGCGGACTCGTCGGCGTCACAGCCGCGCCCTGGGTCGCCGCCCTCATGAAGGGCATCGGATCGGTCGTCAACCTCGCGACCGAGATGCACCCGTTCACCATGGGCGTCGTCGTCTCGACAATCATGGGAATCGTCCTCACCCTCCCCATCAGCAGCGCCGCACTCGCGATCTCACTCGGTCTCTCAGGCCTCGCCGCCGGGGCCTCCGTCGTCGGGTGCTGCTGCCAGATGGTCGGCTTCGCCGTCGCGAGTTTTCGCGAGAACGGCGTCGGCGGCCTGATCTCGCAGGGCGTCGGCACGTCGATGATCCAGATGCCGAACATCGTGAAAAATCCGTGGATCTGGCTACCCCCGACCCTCGCCTCCGCGATCCTGGGGCCGGTCTCGACGCTCGTCTTCCGCATGGAGAACAACAGCATCGGCGCGGGGATGGGCACGAGCGGCCTCGTCGGACAGGTCGGCGCGTTCACGGTCATGGGCCGTGCCGCATGGCCCGGCGTCCTGTTCCTGCACATCGCCCTGCCCGCCCTCCTGTCGTGGATATTCGCCGAGCTCATGCGAAAAAAAGGGCTGATCGCGGACGGGGATATGAAGTTGTCGGTGCGCTGAACAGGTCGCGGACCGAATATGCTATAATCAATGCGACAAGAAGAAACGCGGAATGTCACTATTCATGGAAGATGGAAGGATGATGCATTCGTGAAATTTTCAACAGCCGTAGCTACCCTGCTCTGCCTATCGCTCGCATTCTTTTTGAACCTGACCGTCGCCCGCGCCGAAGCCGGCACCAAAAAGCACAAGCGCCCGGTCGCGACATTCGAGACGAACATGGGCACGTTCAAGATCGAGCTCTTTGACGACCTCGCGCCGAAGACCTGCCGCAGTTTCATGGACCTGGCGAACCGCGAGTTCTATGACGGCGTCGTCTTCCATCGCGTCATCGACGGCTTCATGATCCAGGGCGGAGACCCGACCGGGTCGGGCAGAGGCGGCCCCGGCTACACGATCCCCGACGAGTTCGGCGAGGGCCTCGCGCACGACGCAGCTGGCGTTCTCTCCATGGCGAACGCGGGCCCAAACACGGGCGGCTCGCAATTCTTCATCACGCTCGCGGCCACTCCGTGGCTCGACGGCAAGCACGCGATCTTCGGCAAGGTGACGGAGGGAATGGAAGTCGTCGAGGCGATCGGCAAGGTCTCGACCGACCCGAACGACAAACCGCTTCAGCCCGTCGTGATCGAAAAACTCTTCATCTCCGGCGACCCGGCGAAGAAAACCAAGCGGCGGTAATTTTTGCAATGTAACGCGGTCTATGTTCGATTCTCCACATAAGCGTATGAACCGTGTGAAAGACGACAGGGAGAGGGGCTTCGGCAAGCAACGCGCGGAAGCCCCTCTCCTTTTGTCCGGCATCGTCCAGAAAATCGCGTTATAATCGTCTGCGAAATTTTGCATATATAAAGGAGAATGCGGCATGATCGAAGTGGATGAAGAACTGCTGCGGGCGTTTCACCTGATGTGGGACAATTTCCCCGACGCCTGCACCCTGATACACAGGAGCAGAGAGGTGGTCGCCGTCAACCCGGCGGCAAAGCGGGTCCCGCGCGAAGTCGGCATGATCTGCGCCGAGCAGGGCTCGCCGAAGGCGCACGCGAGGTGCCAGGCGAATCGTGCGCTGGAGACGAACCAAACGCAGGCCGTCCGGTATGTCACCAGAGAGGGGAAGGAAAAATTGACGTTCTGGGTCCCCATCAACGGATACCCCGACTTTTACATCCACTTCGGGACGAGGTCCATCCGGGATTACGAATAATCCCCGGACGGCGGCGCCCACGCACACACCGCGCAATTCAGAAAGCAGAGGGGATTCGGCAAGCGACATGTCGGAGCCCCTCTGCTTTTTATGTCTGCGTATCTCTCGATCCGCGACGATCAGAACAATTTTCCCAGCGCAGCCAACAAAATCGCCGCCGCCACAGACACAGCCCCCGTGTCGCAGCCGGACGAGCCGCCTTTGGCGTTGCGCTCGAGGAAATGTTTGGCACGGTTTGCCGCGTTTTCGCGGATGTTCATGTAATAGAAGCCGAAGTCCCAGCCGTGGTAGCTCTCCGGACCGAAGAGAGCCTGCATGGCGGCGGGGACCGCGTACTGCGCGGGGTCCACGCTGCGGCAGATCACCGATCCGCGCGCCGGATCGATCTGCGCGTCGGCAAAACCGGGCACAACCTCGTACGCGCCCGTCGTTTCGTTCTTCACGAGGCAGCCTTTGTTCAACTCCACACCCGCGTACGTGCCGTCGGTCCGCCAGTTGAGGGGATTGATGCAGCGCGCGCCCTCCGGGACGACCATGTTGTACTTGCCCTGATTCCCCGGGCCCTCGGTGTTCCACGAGAGCAGAACGCCCGTGTCGTCCGCGCCGGTCGCGAGTTTGACATGCGGGTTCTCCGTCAGCCACGCGTCCGTCGGCGCGTTGCCGATCATATAGGCGGCGACCATCCGCGCGTAGCGGTCGGGGTGCTGTTTCATGTATTCGGCGAGCACGAGGTAGGTCATCATCGCCCCCTGCGAGTGCCCCGCGAGCATGAAGGGCCGTCCGTCGTTCCAGTGTTCGAAATAGTAATCGAGCGCCGCGAATACGTCCGTCTTCGGCTCGCCGCTCTCCGCCTCGATCATCTCCTCCTGCGTCAGGCCGGCGAGCGTCATTGCGTCGATCTGCCGGTAGAACGGCGCGTAGATGTTGGCGCACGTCTCGAAGGCCGTCGCCTGCTTCCTGTACGATTCGCGCGCGCCCGCGCGCATCCCCGCGTCGTCGATCGGGCCGACCGCCGGCGCGTCGGGGCCGCTCGGGCTGTACGCCGTCGGGTAGAAATAGACGACGTCGACCTCGTGAACGACGGAGGCCGGGGCGTGCATCCAGTTCGC
>JAJDHV010000140.1 GCA_030266365.1 Synergistaceae bacterium OttesenSCG-928-I11
GACAACGTCGACGTCGCCGCGGCGACGGACTGCGGCATCATGGTCTGCAACGTGCCGGACTTCAACCTGGAGGAGGTCTCCGACCACGCGCTGACCTTCGCGCTGGCGCTCGCGCGCTACATGCCGCAGTACAACTGGACCATCCAGCAGGACCGCACGTGGCATCACATGAGCTACCCGGTCCCCAAGCGGATCGGCAGCATGCAGCTCGGCATCGTCGGCTTCGGCAAGATCGGCCGCTACCTCGCCCGCAAGGCGAAACCCCTCTTCGGGGAGGTCACGGCCTACGATCCCTTCATGAACCACGAGGCGGCAGCGGAGATGGGCGTCCGCGTCTACGAGGACCTGGACGACCTCATGCGCGAGTCCGACATCGTCAGCATCCACGTGCCGATGACCGAGGAGACGTACCACCTCATCGACGACCGGCGCATCCGCCTGATGAAGCCGTCGGCAAGCCTCGTCAACACATCGCGCGGCTCCCTCGTGGACATGAACGCGCTCACCAGGGCTTTGCAGGAGGGCGTGATCGCGGGCGCCGGATTCGACGTCATCGAGGGCGAGTTCTCGCCCGACTTTACTCACCCGATGTTCAGCGAAAAACGCTTTTTCTTCACGCCACACACGGCGTGGTACACGCAGGACGCCCTGCTGAAGCTCCGCACCACCGCCTCCGAGGAGGCGCGCGACGTCGTCATGGGCAAAATTCCCATCGGCAGACTGAACGGCGTCCCGCTTCGGCAGGTTTAAGGGGCCGAAACGGCAGGCACGCACGAAATCGCGCACCAGAACAATTTTTTAAAATTTATCTAAAATAAAGATCGGAGTGATTGTCAATGAAACGTTTCGCAACCCTCGCACTGGTTATGATGCTCGCCGTCCTGATGTCCGTCTCCGTCGCAGATGCCGCGGCCAAATACAGGATCAAGATCCACTCCGTCGGCTCCGATACGCACCCGAGCACGCCCGCGCTGCACGAGTTCAAGAAGTTCGTCGAGGAGAAGAGCAATGGGCAGATCGAAGTCGGCCTGCACATCAACGCGGCGCTTGGCGGCGACCGCGAGGCGATCGAAGCGATGCAGCTCGGCACCGTCGAGGCGGGCATCGTCGGGACCTCGATCATCGCGACCTTCGAGCCCAAGTTCAATATCTTCGAGTTCCCGTTCCTCTTCAAAAATCACGAGATCGCGACGCGATTCCTCGACGGGGAGTACGGTGAGATGCTCAATAAAGAACTCCAGAAGCAGGACGTCCGCATCATCGGCTACGGCGTCAACGGTTTCCGCAACATCTCGAACAACCGCGGCCCGATCCACAAGCCGGAGGACCTGAACGGCCTCAAAATCCGCACGATGGAGAACCCCATCCACATCGCGACCTTCAAGCTGATGGGCGCGAACCCCACCCCGATGAACTTCGGCGAGCTCTACACGGCGCTCTCCCAGAAGACCGTCGACGCGCAGGAGAACCCGATCAACCTGACCTATACCTCCAAGTTCTACGAGGTCCAGAAATTTTACTCCCTCACGGGACACCTCTATGCGGTGGCGCCGCTCGCGATGAGCGAAATCTTCTTCAAACGCCTCCCGGACGACCTGAAGGAAGTGGTTCTCGAGGGTGGCAGGCTCTACACGAAGATCGAGCGCGCGAACACCATCGACGAAGAGAACAACATGCTGACCGAGCTGAAAGCCAAGGGAATGCAGATCAACGAACTCTCCGACGAGGAGAAGGACGTCTTCAAGAAGGCGACCGAGCCCGTCTACAAGGAGTTCGAGAGCCGGGTTGGCAAGGAATTGCTGGAAGCTGCGCTGAAAGTCAACCAGTGATCGCCTGATGCGCCGAACATCTTCCGAAAGGGGGGGTGGGTTGTGAAAAAAATCAGAGAAGTATGGGACAACCTGGAGGAAAATCTTCTCCTCACGATGCTCCTGATATTGGTTGTCGTCATCTTCCTCCAGGTCGTGATGCGGTACGTCGCGCGCAGCTCGCTCTCCTGGAGCGAGGAGCTGGGTCGCTACCTCTTCATCTGGATGACCTGGCTCAGCACCAGCTATGCCGCGCGGCACAACAGGCACCTGCGGATCGAGGTCATCACCGATTTCTTGAGCGAGCGCGGAAAGATCATCCTGAACATCGCCGCCATGATCGTCTGGTGCGGTTTTGGGATCTTCCTCATCAACAAGGGCTGCGAGATTACCGCCATGCTCTGGCGGAGGGGGCAGATCACCGCCGCGCTCGAAATACCCATGGCGCTCAACTACGCCGCCATCCCCGTCGGTGCTGCCCTGATGTCCATCCGCCTCATCGACGAGATTGTGAGGTCGTTCAA
>JAJDHV010000141.1 GCA_030266365.1 Synergistaceae bacterium OttesenSCG-928-I11
ATGGCGTGAAGAAGGCCGTTGCGCGGAGAAGAATCTCGACACCGATCTCCTCCGGCAGCCCGAGGATCAGACGCTCGTCGATCGGGTTGCACAAAAAGATGATCTCCGGCTGGGGATTTTTGAAGCCCTTGAAGATGAAACTGTCGGTGGTGTAGTCGGAGGCCACGTTTACTGCGGTGACGGCGGTATGCATCAGCGCCGTGTCGCCGGTGTAGAATGCCGTCCGCATGTCGCGGAACCAGCCCGTCTGGCTGCCGTAGAAAACGTCGCCGGTGCCTCGCCGGTATGGGAATGAGCGCGGAAATTGTTCCGCGTGGGTCAGGAAAGCTCTGTCGAAAAGCCCGTATTCGTCCTCGCGGACGGCCTCGCGTGCCAACGGCTCACGGATGAGCGGCACAGGCGTCCACGCGTCGCCCCAGGTTTTTTTGTCGGAGGCGACGAGTTTCGCCTTTTTCCAGCGTGTGAATCTTTTTTTGATCGCGTCCGATGACGCGTCCGCCATTTCCCGAAACCCGGCCGTTCTGGCGATGGCCTGGAAGGAGTCCACATCGACGGGAAAATAAATTACGGAGAGCAGGCGCAGCGCTTTACGGTCGGTTGCCGAAAGGGTGCGGTATTCTCTTAGCAGCAGCTTCCTTTTTCCCTCGTCGAAAATCATGTTTCGGCTATTTCAACTCTGCCGTGCAGTTCGGGCACCTCGTCGCGCGTTCGTCGATCGAGGTGAAGCAGTAGGGGCAGTCCTTCGTCGGCAGTGCGGGTGCCGGCGCGGGGGCGGGCATCAGGCGGTTCATCTGGCGGATGATGGTGAAGATGACGAGCGCCTGGATGAGGAAGTCGATGACCGTGTTGATGAAGACGCCATAACTCAACACGGGGACCCCTTTTGCCTGCGCCTCGGCGAGCGTCGCGACCTCCGTGTGTCCGAGGTTGAGGAACAGGTTGGAGAAGTCGACTTTGCCCAGGAGCAGTCCGATCGGGGGCATGAGGACGTCGTTCACGAACGACGAGACGATCTTGCCGAACGACGCGCCGATGATGACGCCGACCGCCATGTCCATGACGTTGCCGCGCATGGCGAACGTTTTGAAATCCTGCATGAAAGACATTCGTTTTTCGCTCCTTTGCCGCTGGGCGGCGAAAAAATTTTTCAGGCTGACGCCGCAATGATAACATAACGCCGGAAAGCGCGGTATTCGGATATAATTTGCACAACACATAAAAGAAGGAGGTTTTTACCATGATCGTCGTAATCGCGAGGTTCGAGGCCAAAAAGGGACAGAGGGACAAGGTCGTTGCGCTCGCCGCCCCCTGTATCGAGGCGACGCGAAAGGAAGCGGGCTGCGTATCGTACGAGCTGATGCTGAACACGGAGTGCGCGGAGGCACTGGTCTTCGTCGAGCGGTGGGAGAGCCGGGCTGCGCTCGACGCGCACGCGAAGACGGCACACCTTGCCGCCTTCAAGGACGCACGCGCGCCCTATGTCGAAGGCCCCAGCAGACTGACACTCTTCGAGGCGACGGAGCTGGAGGGGTAGCGCGAATCGCAGGTTGTCGCAGCGATTTTTCAAAATTTGAAAAAACCCGTCGGAAATGTTTTCCGACGGGGCGAATTACGAAAACGCGTGGTCCGAATCGAATGAATTGCTGATTCACAAACTGTGTGAAACGCTATGTGGGATTCTTTTTTTCCCGCTACAATTTCATCTACAAATTCAGATGAAGGGGGCGTTTCCGATGTTGTGGACCGAGTCGCTGACCACCGGCGTGCGCAAAATAGACGAACTGCACAGGGAATTTTTCGACAGGCTGCATTCCCTGATGGAGGACGACCTGTGCAGTCGCGGCAGTCCAGAGGAGTCGCTGGATCTGGTGGAGATCTGCGCAATGGCGTTCTTCGACGAGGAGCAGCGGCTGCACGAGGCATACGAGTACCCGCGCGCCGAATCGCACAAGATCCAGCACGACGGCTATCTGAACGCGTTTCGCAGGGTCAAGGGGAAGCTGATCTCCGAGGGCTTGACGCTCGCCAATGTCTTGGCCTTCAACCGATGTGCCGTTGAGTGTATCAAGCGACACATACTCGAACACGACAGGGACTTCGCGGAATATTGCAAGATGCAGGCGGATCTGTGAGACGAACCCAACCCCGGGAATCGATCGCATGCCGGGCCCGGCGAGCGGCCCGGTTTTTTTGTGCCCGGCCTCAGCTCTTCGCCGCGTTTTTCGTGGGGAGCGGCAGCGAGCGCTTTCTCGTGTCGATCGTCGACATCGCGACGGCGAAGAGAATGATCATCGCGCCCGCGACCTCCTG
>JAJDHV010000142.1 GCA_030266365.1 Synergistaceae bacterium OttesenSCG-928-I11
ATTGCTTGCCCGTTCACCTGCGAAAAACCACGATTCCTGGCGGGCGAGCAATGCTCGCCCCTACGATGACGGTGTTTTGACGTAGAAAGAGAGCCGAGACGGAGGAAACGGCTTCGCATGCAGGACTACGACGAAACCGAAAGGTCGAAATGTCGCGCGAAAATCCATATCGTGATACACAAACCGCCGGAACCCCTCACGGGATTCCGGCGGTTTTTTTACGCTGGAACGGTCGCCTGCGCGGTGTTTCCGCGCTATCGGTTCCGTGCCCTTCGGACGATCGCCCACGCAGCGAGGTCGTCGATCGGCCGCGGGGGAACACGGAGGGAGAGGGGGAGAAGCCGCCAGAGAAATTTCGGCGGGTGCAGCCGCCAGTAGAGCGCGCGCGCGTCCAGTGTGGTCATGGTTTCGTCCGCGAGGGTGAAGGGAATGTTCCGCTCCGCGAGCGCGCGCGCGAACGTTTCGTGTCCCGTCCCGTCGCCGAGGAAGATTGCGTCGATCCGGAGGCTGGGTTGCGGCGCGTCGCCCTCCGCCCGCCAGCGCGCGACGTCGGAAAAATCGCCGGATGCAATGGCGTCCGCGACGACGTTCGCGGCGTCAACCGGAACGATGGCGGAGAAGAGGAGGGTGCTTTCGTCGCAGATCGCGAGCCCGAATTTCTCGCGCCCCGGGTCGATGCCGCAGAATTTTTTGTTCGTTTTTTCTTGTGTTTTTTCCGGCTCTTGCACGGCGCTTATCGATCCCCCAGCGTCGTCGCCCAGCGGGGGTACATCCACATCCACTGATCGGGGTTCGCCCGGATCCAGCGAGAGATCGCCGCGTTGCAGCGGTCCGCCGCGTCCTGCACGTCGTCGCCGAACGGCCTGCCGTCCGTGCCCTCCAGCGGCGGTTCGATCGTCATCGTCATCGTGAACCCGTCGGGGTTGCGCACGATGTGGACGGGGACGACGGGTGAGCCGAATTTTCGGGCGAGCTTGATCGGGCCGATCGGGGTGCTGGCGGGCTGCCCGAGGAAGGGGGAGACGACGCCCGCCTCCCGCGCGTCCTGATCGAGCAGGATTGCCAGGATCCCCTTGCCTTTCAGGCACTCCACCGCGGCGCGCAGGTCGAGGCCCTTGCCGACGGTTTTCACGCCGGCGCTCTGTCGCAGGCGCGCGATGGCGTCCGTCATGCGGGGGTCGCGCTGCTCCGCGCCGATGGCGTTCATCGGAAATCCGTGCTGCGCGAGGAGCGCCGCGCCGTACTCCCAGCAACCGATGTGCGCGGAGAGGAAAATGACCCCCTTCCCGCGCGCGAGCGCCGCCGAGATGTGTTCCTCACCGCGGAGGGTCACGAGCTCATCGAGGCGGTGTGCCGTCTGCGGCAGGCGCAGGAACTCCACAAGCGCGCGCCCGAAGTGTTCGTAAGCGCGCGAGACGATGCCGCGCGCCTCGGATTCGGTGACACCCAGGATTTTTTCGGCGCGCGCCCGGGCTCTGCCCACGCGTGCTTTCGAGCACCGCTCCACCGTGCGGCCGAGCGCGGCGCCCATTCGGACCGCGCGTTCGTGCGGCAGGGCGTTGCAGATTTTTTCGAAGACTTGCAGTGCCGTCCAGATGGCGGGTTGTTTTTTCACGCGCTCATTTCGTCCCTTCCGGGACGAGGGGCAACAGCGGAAGCTCGGGGTGCAGCGCCTCCAGCTCCGTCGGGATGTCGATCCCCTGCGGACACTTTTCGACGCAGGCCCCGCACTTGATACACGAGTCCGCGCGGTGTCCGTTCTTGATGCAGGAGTAGAGGTACTGTGCGTGGAACGCCGCGCCGCCCCGCTTGAACTCGTTGTAGATCGCGAAAATCTTGGGGATCTCGATGCCGACGGGGCAGGCGTCGAGACAGTAGCCGCACTCCGTGCAGGGCACCTGTGAAATCTTGCGCGTCTCCTCGAGCACGCGGTCCGCGAGGCGCATGTCCTCGTCGTCGAAGCCGCGAATCGACGGGGTCTGGAACGTCCGGACGTTCGCCTCGACCTGCTCGGGCGTCGTCATGCCGGAGAGGACCGTCATCACGCCGTCCAGCGAGGCCGCGAATTTCAGCGCGAACGCCGCCTGCATCGCCGGGGTCGCGAGGTGGGGGGAGAGCGCCGCCGCGCCGGGGACGAGATTCGCGAGCGAGCCGCCCTTGACCGGCTCCATGACGAGGATCGGCAGGCCGCGCTCGTGCGCGATTTTGTAGTACTCGTTCGCGCGCTGCGCCCGCCAGTCGAGGTAGTTGATCTGGAGCTGGACGAACTCGAACTCGGGGTGCGCGTCCAGCACGCGCGAGAGCAGTTC
>JAJDHV010000143.1 GCA_030266365.1 Synergistaceae bacterium OttesenSCG-928-I11
TGTTGGTGCCCCCCGCCGCGATGAGGTCCTTCGCGAGGATGACCTTGCTCACGCCGGGCATCTTTTCCGCCTCAGAGATGTCGATCCCGAGGATCTTCGCGTGGTGCGCGAGCTTCGGCTGGACCATCGCGACGTGCCATGTGCCGCGCGGCATCTTGAGCTCCTGGTCGTCGCCGTAGTCCGCGACACCGGTGACCTTCGCGAGCGCGGTCGGGCGGACGATCGGTTTGCCATAGAATTCCTTGTCGTCGGGAAGCTTGAAGGTGATGTCGTCGACGGTGGCCTCGCCGCGCATGACGCGGGCTGCAGCCATGACGCCGTTGACGATCTGCACGTAACCTGTGCAGCGACAGACGTTCTTGTTCTTCGTGAACCACTCGCGAACCTCTTCGCGCGTCGGGTTGTTGTTCTTCATAAGAAGCGCATAGGTGGAGACGACGAAACCGGGAATGCAGAAACCGCACTGGATCGAGCCGTTGTTCATGAAAGCGACCTGAATCGGGTGCGGGTGCATCGGCGTGCCGATGCCCTCAACGGTGATGACCTTGCTGAACTCTTCGACCTTGCTGATCTTCCTGTTGCACGAGCGGATCAGCTCGCCGTTCAGTATGACCGAGCACGAGCCGCACACGCCGATGCCGCATCCGACTTTCACACTCGTGCATCCGATCCGCCGCAAAACTTCCGCAAGCGTGTCCACGTCCGGGTCGCAGATGAACATTCTGTTCGCGCCATTGATGTTGAGCCACATTTTCCTTAACGCCATGAAGTACACCTCCAAGTTTTTTTGGTGCTGTGATGCTTTGTCTATGACAAAATTTTTCCGTAATCCTCCAGAATCGCCTTTGCCTGGAGGTAGGTTGCTTCGATGATTGCGCGGCAGCGCTCGTTTTTGACGGCGGGGTCGTTCCCGGTGATGTCGGAGCAGTCCGTGCCGCCGTATTTCTCTCCATAGGTATCCGCGAACCACTCGGCGAGCTCCCGCGTCATCTCGGCGCTTTCTGCGGGGTTGTCGCCGAACAGGCCGAGCATGCAGGCGGCTCCGCTCAGCGAGCCGCACAACATGCCGTTGTACACGCCGTTGCAGAGCGTCGCGACGGCGGAAACCATCTGCTCGTTCCGCTCGCCGCGGAGCGACAGGCCCATCTGCACCATGATGCTGGCGCAGCATTTGCCCTCGAGGAGAAGTTGGTTGAGCTGCTCTATATCGCTGTCCGGCAATTCCGTTCCCTCCGAAGTTTGTGCAAACATAAATTTAGTTGTTCGTACGACAAAAACTCAAGGTGATTTTTGCTTCGACAGACCATTTGATCTAAAAAAGATCCGCGCGGAAAAATCCACGCGGATCTTTTGCAGGCGTAGAGCGCCTTTTACTTTTTCATAGCGGCCTTGATCTTGTCAGGCGTCAGGGGAAGTTCCTTCACGCGCGCACCGACCGCCGCGAACACCGCATTGCCGAGTGCTGCGTGCGGAGATGCGAGCGGCATTTCGCCGGTGCCCGCCGCGCCGAACGGACCGTAGGGGCGCGGGGTCTCCATGTGGATCAGCGTGAGGTCGTCCGGGACGTCCTTCGGGTAGGGCAGGCCGCAGGTGACGAGGTTGTTGTACTTCGTCTCGTCGAGGAAGTCCTCGGTGAGTGCGAGCCCGATGCCCTGCGCGATGCCGCCGTACTGCTGCCCGTCGACGACGAGGTAGTTGCAGATGACGCCGACGTCGCCCACGAGGACGAACTTCTCGCAGTGCGCCTTGCCGGTCTCGGTGTCGACGGAGACCATGGCGAGGTTGATCGCGAACATGTGCGCCATGAACGGATAGCCCTGCCCGGTCTCCGGGTCGTTGCCGGTGCACTCGATGAGGTTGCCGTCGTTGTCCACGACCTGCGTCTTGTACGTCGCCTCGTAATGGACCGGGATATTCTCGGCGATCATCTCGTCGTACGTGCGGTACGTGCCGTCCGGTTTGCGCATCGCGTCGAGCAGCATGTTGCAGCTCATGATGATCGCGTTGCCCACCATGTTCTGGCAGCGGCTGGCGGCAGCGGCGCCGCTGTTGGGGGCCTTCGCCGTGTCGCTCTGCACGAGCTTGATGTTGCGCGGGTCGAGTTTGAGCGGCTTCAGGGCCTCGTGCGCCGTGCCGACGCTGCCCATGTCCGCGCCCTGTCCGTGGTCCTCCCACGTGTTGTAGATGATGACGCCGTCCTTGGTGAGCTCGACACCGTTTGCCGCCTCGTCCGCGCCGTCGTCGTTCGAGTTGTAGATGCCGAACGAGACGCCGACGCCGTAGCGCTTCTTGCCGC
>JAJDHV010000144.1 GCA_030266365.1 Synergistaceae bacterium OttesenSCG-928-I11
ACGTCGTGGGGGTGGCTCTCCTTCATCGACGCGGGCGTCACCTGGATGAACTTCGCGTTTTCGTGCAGCTCTTCAATGTTCTTCGCACCGACATATCCCATGCCGCTGCGGATGCCGCCGATCATCTGAAACACGATGGCGCTGAGAGAACCCTTGTGCGGAACGAGACCCTCGATCCCTTCCGGCACAAGTTTGTCCTCCGTCGTTCCCTCCTGGAAGTATCTGTCCTTGCTGCATCCGCCCTTCATCGCGCCGAGCGACCCCATCCCACGATAGCTCTTGAACGAGCGGCCGCGGTAAATGACCGCTTCACCCGGACTCTCCTCCGTCCCCGCGAAGAGCGAGCCGATCATGACCGAGTCGGCACCGGCGGCAAGGGCCTTCACGATATCGCCGGAGTATCGGATGCCGCCGTCCGCGATCACCTTGCAGCCGACCTTGTGCGCAACCTCGGCCACGCTCATGACCGCCGCGACCTGCGGAACACCGATACCGGCGACGATGCGCGTCGTGCAGATCGAGCCGGGACCGATCCCGACCTTGACGCCGTTCACCCCCGCTTCGATCAGCGCTTTCGCGGCGTCCGCCGTCGCGATGTTGCCGCCGACGAGCTGGAGGTCCGGATATTTTTGACGGACCGCACGGATCGTTTCGATGACGGAACGGGAGTGCCCGTGCGCGGTATCCACGATGATGACGTCGATGTCGCTCGCGACCAGTGCCTCGAGTCGTTCCATGGAATCGGAGCCGGTCCCGATCGCCGCGCCGACGCGCAGACGCCCCTTCGAGTCCTTCGTCGCATTGGGAAAATCTTTCGCCTTTTGAATGTCCTTGATCGTGATGAGTCCCATCAAAATACCCTTGTTGTCGACGATCGGCAGTTTTTCCACTTTGCGGCTGCTCAATATTTTTTTTGCACTCTCGAGATCCGTCCCCATCGGTGCCGTGACGATGTTTTCCTTCGTCATGACGTTGTCGATCGGCTGATCGTAGTTCGAGATGAAGCGAAGATCCCGGTTCGTGATGATCCCGACGAGTTTGAGGCCGTGATCCACGATCGGCACGCCGGAGATGTGATAGTGCGCCATGAGTTCCATCGCCTGCGTCACCCTGTCCTCGGGGTAAAGATAGAAAGGATCGACGATGACGCCGGACTCCGAACGTTTGACCTTGTCCGCCTCGCGTGCCTGATTCTCGATCGGAAGGTTGCGATGAAGGATGCCGATGCCCCCCTCGCGCGCGAGCGCGATTGCGAGCCTCGCCTCCGTGACCGTGTCCATTGCCGCGCTGCAAATCGGCGTATGGAGCGATATCTCGTTCGTGAGATACGAACCCGTGTCGACCTGCGAGGGCAACACCTCGCTGTAACCGGGCACGAGCAAAAGGTCGTCGAATGTAAACCCTTCATAGTCCACAAATTTTTCACTGCGCATCGTAAACGCCTCCGTTCCTTATCGTTTTCAGTTGTATTCGAATATGAAGAAACCCCGCCAGCGACGGGGCAACGTTCATTTTGATGCAATTATTTTCCACCGATCTTGTCCACTCTCCCGATGACCTGTAGCTGTGCGTTTGCGATGCCCGCCCTCTTGATCCCCAGAAGCTCTGCCGCAGAAGCCGAAATATCCAGCGCTCTTCCCTTATGCTCGGCAAAGCGATCGGTGACGCGGACCACGACGGATTTTTTCGTGGCGGGCACCGTGACGCGCACAAGCGTTCCGAACGGCAGGTTTTTCGCCGCCGCGGACATGTGCGTATCCGTAAAGACCTCGCCGTTCGCGCACTTTCTTCCGATGAACTTCCCGCCGTACCAAGAGATGCGCGATGAGATCGCATATCCACCTTTCAGCTTATAACGATCGCTCAACGAGCCTGCGTGCATTTTTCCAAAGGCGTCGTAAAGTCGGGTGAGCCACAGTACCCCGATTGTCTTGGGGTCCGTTCTGGTCCCTCTCGCGTGTCCCTTCGCCGCCGCCAGAAGGGCTGTGTTTCCGATATACAGCGTCCACTTTCCATCGTGCTTTCGAACCTTCAAGTCGACCAATCGGAATCCCTTTTTATACGCCGCATTGAATCGGTCGGACATTGCCCGCACGACGCCTTCGTCGGCTGCGGGAAAACGCCACACCAAAACGTCTCCGACCTTCCATGCAACGGTATCCTTCTCTCGAAGTGTCGTCGACGGCCAAGCGTGTGCCGGCAACGCAAAAAAAAGCAGGATTGCCAAAATTCCAAGCGTTCGAACAATTGCGATTCTCGTCTTTCTCAAACTCCAACCCTCTCTATCGTGGCAA
>JAJDHV010000145.1 GCA_030266365.1 Synergistaceae bacterium OttesenSCG-928-I11
TCACCCACTCCTCGGTGTCCGTCGCGGGATCCCGCAGCATGACGTTGCTCGTGGTGCGGCGATGCTCGCGAATCGCCATGTAGATCGGGTCCGTCTCCTCGGTCAGTGCCGCCTCGTCCGCCCCGCTCATCGCCCGCTGCTGCCGGAGGTCGCTCCACGTGACGTCCGGACGCTCCTCTCGCTCGTATTCGAGCATCTGGGAGGCGACACGGTTGATGAGCAACACCCGGTCGTCTTCGCCGACGACGATGATGCCGACCGGGGACTGGTTGAAGATCTGCGAAAGAATCACATGACTGGCGGACGCCGCACCCTCTCCACCGGCCTGGAGAAAGGCCTGAAAGGACTGCTCCCAGGCTTCTTCTTCCGGCATCATTGCCGCCAATGCATCTTCTGGCAAAAGCACAGGCAAAACCCCTTTGTGCTGAAATCGCGCGCACCGCAGGAAACCGGAGGTTTCACATCAAAGTGCCGCGCGCACCTTGCAATATTCGCATATACTACGCAAAAAAAATCGTTTTAGCAAGCGCCATAACGAAACAGTTTGAATCGAATTGAAATCAGGCGTACGCGATCAACATTTCTCGGAGCAATTTGTACGCCAGGGCCGCGGACGACCCCGTTCCGTCATCGCAGCCGGGGAAGAGGCCGCAGATGTCGAAGCCGACGACGTCGAGCGCGTCGAAGCTCATCAGGGCGTCGTGCAAGCGCGGGAAAGAGACGCCGCCCGCGTTCGGGTACTTCGTGCCGGGGAAACCGGACGGGTCGACGACGCTCAGGTCGACGGTGATATAGAGCGGCGCACAGCCGACGGCCTCGGCACAGCTGTCGATGCTGCTTGCCGCGAGATGCTCCATTCGGACATGCGGAGGCACGCCCCACTCGAACTCCTCCCGGCTGCCGGAGCGGACGCCGAACTGGTAGATCCGCCTGTCCCCAAGCAGGTCCCACACGCGGCGCATTACCGTGCGCGTCGCAAGCGTCGCCCCGTTGTGCTCCTTCTTGAGATCCGCGTGCGCGCCGAAGTGAACGACGTGCAGGTCCGGGTAGCGCGCCGCGGCGGCGCGTATCGCCCCATATGAGAGCGCGTGTTCGGACGCGATCATGACGGGCGTACGATCCTCGTCGTACCGCTTGCCGCTGTACGCCTCGATCGTGTCGATCGCCTTCCAGATGTCGCCCGACGGAAGAACGAGATCGCCCGCGTCGTGGACGCGGACCTCCGAAAGATCCGTCCGCTGGTACGGGCTGTACGTCTCCATCGCCGTCGACGCGGTCCGTATGGCGCTCCCCGGCGCCTCTCCGTCGTAAGCGGGACTGTAGACGACCATGCAGGCGTCGCCCGGCGACGCATCGCACCCAGAAAAACGTTGCTGTGGCTCCATATCGGCACCTCCGGAATTCGGAACGCATTCAACCGCCTACGCAACATTCTACTACATCGCGGCCTCCGGAGAGGCTCATTGTTGCCAAAAAGGCACGAATATTATATAACCAGTAAAATTGGGACGACCCTATTTTCGAACGAGAGAGGCTGATCATTTGAGCAACTACCTGTTCCACGGATGCGACGTCGTCGCGCTCGCGCAAACCTACGGCACGCCCCTCTACGTCATGTCCGAGGACGAGATCGTAAAAAAAATCCGCGCAGTCAAGGCCCTCTTCGACGAGCGCGTCGAGCGGTGCCTCACCCACTACGCGTCGAAGGCCTTCCTCACGCGCGACATGCTTCGGATACTGAAGCGGGAGGGGATCGGTCTCGACGTCGTCTCCGGCGGCGAGCTGCACCTCGCGCGTGAAATGGACTTCGACCCGCGCCTCGTGACGTTCCACGGCAACAGCAAGACCGAAGCTGAGATTGCGGCAGGCCTCGACTACGGCGTCGGCGAGTTCGTCTGCGACAGCGCGGAGGAGATTGCCACGATCGACCGGATCTCAGAAGCGCGCGGACGAATCGCGGACATCTTGATCCGGGTCAGCCCGGAGACGGAGAGCCGAACCCACGCACACATGGCGACTGTTGGGCGCGGCTCGAAGTTCGGCATCCCGCCCGTTGTACTGGAGGACGCCGTTCGGCTGTGCGAGCGACTCCCCCGCATCCGTCTGCGTGGCTTTCACTTCCACGTCGGGTCCCAGCTCATGGACAACGAATCCCATCTGGAAGGCCTCGAGGCCGTCTTGGGCCAGATCGCCCGCATTCATGCGTCGTGCGGTTACGCACCCGAAACGCTCGACATGGGCGGCGGGTTCGGCGTCGCCTACACGGAGGACGACCGCCCGGAACC
>JAJDHV010000146.1 GCA_030266365.1 Synergistaceae bacterium OttesenSCG-928-I11
GTGTTCAGGAGGCCGGTCGAGACGTATTCATGGGCCCGGGATCGGGGCCGTAAAAATTCTGAATGCGCAGTGGCTCGCTGAACGCTTTGCAGATTGCCCGCGATGTCCGTATTCTGACTCGAGCGTCGTCGCCCCCGGCTCGCCTTCCCGACCCGTCGGGCCAGTGGCGTCGCGTGAACCGTATGCCGGGGACTCGTCTCTCACAGCGGCGAGACCGTACAGGATTCGCACCTGTTTCCGAAGGCCCGCACGCGCAGGCCAACATCGCGGCGATGCGCGGACAAACCCCGCACCGTCGCGCCGACAGTAGCATTTTTTGAAATACCTGTCAATTGCCCTGCCCGGGCATCGCACAACGCCCGCTGCGTGATGTACAATCTGGGCGATGGGAAACGATCGGGAGGGGGAATTTTTTTTGCCCTTTTTACCCTTTTTTTCAGGGGACGCGAAAGCAACGGACGGATCGCGGCGGGATATCGCGGGACAGCTCGTCTCGCTCGCGCTGCCGCTGTTGATCGGGAATATTTTTCAGCAGTTCTACAACATCGCCTCCTCGCTCATCGTCGGGCGCTTCATCGGCGAGGCCGCGTTCGCCGCGGTCGGCGTCGCGGGGAGCGTGATGAACCTGTATATCTTCGTCCTGAACGGCGCGTGCGTCGGCGTCACGGTCGTCCTCGCGTCGCTGTACGGCGGCGGGGACCTCCGCACGCTCCGCAAGGGCATCTTCGTCGCCTCCGTCGCGGGGACGATCTTCACGCTGCTATTGAGCGCGGCCTCCGTCGTCTCGCTCCCCCTCGTCATCCGCGCCATCCAGACGCCGCTGGAAATCCAGGGCTATATCGAACAATACCTGAACGTCATCCTCGGCGGTCTGCTCGCGACCTTCCTCTACAACCTGTGCGCGGGCGTGCTTCGCGCGGTCGGCAACACGCGGGCCGCGCTGTACGTCCTCGTCGTCTCCGTCGTCTTCAACGCGCTCCTGACCTTCGTCCTGATCGGCGGGCTCGAACACGGCATCGCGGGTGCCGCCTGGGCGACCGTCGTGTCGCAGTTGCTCTCCGTCGTCCTCTGCGTCGTCTACATCGCGAAAAAAATGCCGTTCCTCGTCGTGGGGCGCGAGGACATGCGTTTCGACGCGGCGATCCTCAAAAAAACGGCGCACTACGCCTCCGTCTCGGCGCTGCACCAATCGAGCCTCTACATCGGGAAAATGCTCGTCCAGGGGACCGTCAACACCCTCGGCACGGCGACGATCGCAGCGTACACGGCAGCGGGGCGGATCGAGGGCATCGCCGCCGCGTTCGCCGACAGCGGGGGCGAGTCGGTCTCCATCTTCTCCGCGCACAAGACGGGCGCGCGGAACCCCGCGCTCGCGCGGCGGGGGTTCTGGGTCGGCTTCGCGATCCTGGGGGCGCTCGGCGTCTTCGTCGCGCTCGCAATCTACGTCTTCGCCCGGCCCTGCGTCGCGCTCTTCATGGGGGGCGACGCATTCGGCGCGCTCGCCCTGCACGAAGGCGCGGCCTACCTTCGCATCATGTCGTACTTCTATATCCTGAGCTTCGTCGGAAACGCGTTCGTCGGATACTTCCGCGGAAGCGGCAGGATCAACATCCCCTTCATCGGCTCGACGCTCCAGATCTCGCTGCGCGTGATCTTCTCGTACCTGCTCGTCTCCCGCATGGGCCTGTCCGCGGTCGCCCTGGCGACGGGGATCGGGTGGTCCGCCATCGTGATGTTCCAGTCGCTGGTCTACGCGCACATGGTGAAACGCGAACGGCGCGAGGCAGGCGAAAAGGCGACGCACCCAACGGCGACGCCCGTCGCGCCCTCGCCGCCCCGCCTCTGAAACCGCGCACAAACGCGAAAAAAAATTGCACCCCGCACGGCACCGAACGCCCGAGCCCGCCGCCCGGGCATTTTTTATCGCCGTTGCGTGATATTTGTATTCAATAAATCGAAACACAAACAAACAGTAGTCGAGGCAATGAGAAAAATTTCCTGATTTTTTCGGGGGTGGGTTTACTTTCGGGGTGGCCCGACCCACTTTATATGGTAGGGGGGACGAGAAAAATTTTTCGCGGATGTGTATTAAGGAGGAAAGGGTTTGGGTAAGTCTCCCCCAGTCGGCTTTGCCGACAGCCCCCTCCAAGAGGGGGCCGGGGCTTGGGCGCGTGATTTTCTTGCGTTCTTTCAGGCGCTTCGCGCCCGCCGTCACAGGAGTTTAAACCACCAATACCAGGCCCCGCCTCCCTCTGGAGGGAGGTGC
>JAJDHV010000147.1 GCA_030266365.1 Synergistaceae bacterium OttesenSCG-928-I11
CCGCCCCTTCTGTTCGAAGGAGAAGGGGTCCTTGATCAGCGCCTCGACGTTGCGGAAAATCTCGGAGATGGCGAACAGCCCGATGAGGGCCGGGACATAGGAGATGCCGGTCATCAGGGTCAGCGTGTCGCCGGTGAAGCGGGATACGCCGTCGTTCGGATCCATGCCGATCGTGGCGACGAGGATGCCGAGGATGGCTGAAATGACGCCTTTCATGAGTGAGTCGGAACAGAGCACCGCGACGACCGAGATCCCGAACACACTGATCGCGAAATACTCCGGCGCGCCGAATTTGAGTGCGAACTTCGCGATGATCGGAGAGAGCGTGATGAGGAACAGCCAGCTCACCATCAGGCCGACGAACGCGGATATCTGCGCCATGCCGATGGCGCGCCCCGCCATCCCTTCCTTCGCCATCGGGTAACCGTCGAAGCAGAGAGCGGCGGAGGCGGGCGTGCCGGGCGTGTTCCACAGAATCGCGCTGATCGACCCGCCCTGCACGGCGGAGATAAAGACCGCCGCCAGGATCAACAGCCCCTGCTCCGCGGAGAGGGAGAACGAAAGGGGAACGAGGATCGCCACCGCCATGGTGGCGGTCAGCCCAGGCAGGAAACCGACGATATATCCTGCCTTCCGGGCCACCCATAACGAGGAATAGCATTCAAGCGCAGCAATAATCGCCAATTAGGTCAATTTAGACTTGCGGATTTCCATCGTTACGTTTATAATTAGCATAACGATGAGAGGTGAACCGAATGGCCGCTGTTGTTTATCAAAAAGATCGAAGGACAGGCATCACATACGCGTACGAGTCCGTTTCGTATTGGGACAAGGAGAAAAAACAATCCCGAGCCAAAAGAACGCTGATTGGGAGGGTGGATGAGGAAACGAGGGAAATCCTTCCGACACGGCGTAAAAAACCCGTGAATGCGCCGCAACAATTCATGCGGCGGCGTTTCTGCGGGGCAACGTATCTCTTTGACGCAATTGGCGAGAAAAGTGGGGTAACGGAGGACCTGAAGCGCTCTTTCCCGGATCACTACAAGGAGATCCTCTCCGTTGCGTACTACTTGATTCTGGAGGACCGAAATCCACTGAGTCGCTTTCCAAGGTGGTCTTTGACGCACAAGCACCCGTGCGGCAAGGAGATATCCTCCCAGCAGAGCAGCGATCTGTTTGCGTCCATAACGGAGGAGGGGCGAGAGCGTTTTTTCCGGCTTCAGGGGAAGCGGCGCGTGGAGCAGGAGTTCTGGGCCTACGATACGACGAGCATATCCAGCTACTCGACCTGTCTGAAGCAGGTGCGATACGGCGTAAACAAGGACGATGAGCCGCTGCCTCAGATCAACTTGGCGCTCCTGTTCGGCGAACAGTCGAATCTGCCGTTTTACTATCGCAAGCTGCCCGGGAACATTTCCGACGTGAAGACGGTCAAGGGCCTTCTGTCCGACATGGATATTCTCGGGTACAAGAAGATCAAGCTGGTCATGGACCGGGGGTTTTACAGCGAGGAGAACATCAACGCGCTCTACGGGAACCATCTGAAATTCCTGATTGCCGCGAAGAAGTCGCTGATACTCGTCAAGTCGGAGTTGGAGAAGGTCAGACAGGAGATGCACGACTGGCGGAACTACAGCGAGAAGCACGGCTTGTACATGTATTCAGTCCCCCTGAAGTGGAACTATTCGCAGAAGCGGCCGTACAAAGGCGACGTTCTGCATGAGAACCGGAGGTTGTACCTCCATTTTTATTACAGCGGCGATCGCGCGCTCGATGACGAGAAATGCTTCAACGGTCTTCTCTGCGCATTGCAACAGGAGCTTGTGAGCGGTAAGAGGCGGGTGGAGCACGAAAAACAGTACGCGAAATACTTTGACATCAAGGCCACACCCAAGCGTGGTATCCGGGTGACCCCGAAACAGGATGTCATCGACGCTGTCAAGCGGAACTACGGCTATTTCGTATTGATGAGCAACGAGGTCAAGGAATCGTCGCAGGCCATAGATATTTACCGCAACAAGGACTTGGTGGAGAAGGCTTTCGGTGATTTGAAGAACCGGTTGAATTTCAATCGGGCGCACGTTTCGTCGGATCAAAGTTTCGACGGGAAGTTATTTGTCGAATTCATCGCGTTGATTTATCTCTCATACATCAAAAAGCGCATGCAGGAGAAGGGATTATTCAAAAACTACTCGATGCACGAGCTCCTTGACGAGTTGGATTTGATTGAATGCTGCGACCAGCAAGCACA
>JAJDHV010000148.1 GCA_030266365.1 Synergistaceae bacterium OttesenSCG-928-I11
CCCTGTGCGATCCAGAGCGGGTCTTTGATCCTGTCGTCGGCCCGGCCGTCGGGGATGACGATGAAGTTCGCCACGGTCGTCGGTGCGCCGGCGGCGTTCGTCACCACGTAGTTGATCTTGAGTTTGTCGTCCTCGAAGCGGACGATGTCGGCGCTCAAGGCGCGCGCCCACGTCAGCGGCGCGCCGTCGCGGTCGATGCCGTCCATGCCGATCAGGGTGACGGTCGCTGTACCCGACGCGTTGTCCACGTACTCGTAGATCGCGCGCAGGCCGCCCGCGTCGAGGGTGTTCATCCGCTCCATCTGCCGGTCGGGTGAGAGGGCGGCGATGCCGTCGAACGTTTTGTCGCTCTCGGTGAGCTTTGCCGTCGTGACCGTGTAGGTCAGCGCAAGCGCGTCGTCCGCCGCCGCCGGGACGTCGATCCGCAGCGATCCGGCGAGCGGGATCATGCCGCCCGTGTCCGCCGTCGGGGCGGCCTCGGCGGAGACCACGCTGCCCGCGGGCAGCGTCACGATCAGGTTGCCGACCGCGTCCGCGACCGCCTGCGGCACGGTTGTGACGATGGCGAGGGCGACGCCGTCGGGGTTGGCGCCCGTGGTCGGGGCGATGACGTCGTTGTCAGCGCTGCCCGTGCCCTTGAACGTGACCTCGACGGTGAAGTCCTGCACGCCCTTGTCCACGTAGACGCGGGCCTTCGCCGTGCGATCGGCCGCCGCCGGCGTGAAGTCGTCGATGGTGAGGGACAGATAGTAGTCCCCAAGCTCCGGTGTCGTCAAGCCGCTCATGCCGGTCTTCTCGAGCTGCGGGAGGGCGTTCGTGTTGGCCACGTCGAAGTAGTACGTATAGACCCGCCCGATGTCGAAGTCGTCGACCGTGAACTGTTTGTCAAGCCCTCCGGTATAGCGCACCAGCGGTTCCGTGCCGCCGAGGGTGATGGGGGGAGGATTCGATACGAGGTCCGTGCCCGGGAGAGAGGCCGTCACCGTGGCGACGATCTGGTCCGCGGAGGGGAACGTCGCCTTCGACGCGTCGATCGGTACACTCCACAACTCCGGTTGGTTGACCGGGTCTGACTGAACCGGCGTGCCGATCGTGATGCCGGGCACATCGGGCGACAGGGCAATCTCCGGTGTCACCGCGCCCGGGTCGGCGTTGTAGACCCAAACGCTTAGCGTGGCGGTATTGTTGTTGTCGTCCCGCGTCAGGATCGGTAGATTGCTAACGCTGATATTCTCAGCAGCGGAGGCGGGGTTGATGAACGACAGGTCATAAAACAGCGGCTTCGCGCCGTCCAGGGAGAGTTTCAGCTCGGCGGACTGTCCGTACTGTCCGCCCTCCGCAAACGCCACCTTGCTCGCGTCGACGACGAGCCGGAACTGGTCGCCCGAGACCTCATCGAGCTTCACCTCGAGGCCGTCGATCGGCTCGCGCAGACGCAGGGTCGGCTTCTTTGCGGTGTTGAAGGTGAAGATGTCGCGCGACAGCACCAATGTTTGATCTCCCGAGACGAAGGTGAAGGCGTCCGTCGTGCCGTCGGGATTGCGATCACCGGGTTTGGTATGGTCGATCATCTCGGGGTCGCTGCCCGTCGCCAGGAGCTCGACGATGATCGTCCCGGTGGCCGTGGCGGTCAAAGCGGTGTTATCCTCCGTGAGCGTCATCGTGAGCGGGATTTCCTTGCGCTTCTGGGTGAACACGAAATCGGTATAGAGTATGTCTATTTGCGTTGAAGAAGTTTGGTTTGCAGCAAAGTGCGTATCGTTCCAGTCGATCGCGAACCCCTCGTCATGCAGGCTGGGGGCGGAAAGGGAGCAGGGGTTGGCGCGCGTCGTTACCGTGGCAGTGATTGTCGCCGGGCGAGTGCGAAGATTCGTTTGGTTGAGTGTAATCGTGTTCGGGTCGAGCGTCAGCGTGGGATTCGCCGGGAGCGCGAACGCCCCTCCCGCCATGCAGAGCAGGGCTGTGAGCGCCGCCATTGTCGCGATGAACTGTTTCCGGAACCATTTTCTGTGCAAGGTGAAACCCTCCTTATTTACTGTGATATTTATTATGATGCTTTATAAAAGATCGACCGGTGCGCCCGGTCGAAGCCACCGCCTGTGTCCCGCGCCATCACCTCCGTTGTGTCGTCTGCTTTGCCGTTGAGCGAGGTGCGGTTCTGCCGGTTATTGTATGGCAATGCGTCGCTTTGCGCAATGAAAAATCGCCCCCGGCACATGCCGGGGGCGATTGCGTCTTTG
>JAJDHV010000149.1 GCA_030266365.1 Synergistaceae bacterium OttesenSCG-928-I11
GCGCAGCGCGTAGGCGTCCTCGACTTCCCGCTTCGACGGGTTGGCGACCCAGACGCCGCTCTTGGGCACGAGCGTGAGGAGGCCGTCGCCGGCAAGGACCTTCAACGCCTCGCGGACCGGCGTCCGGCTCACCTCGAGCCGTTGCGACAGCCCGATCTCCGACAGCTTCTGTCCCGCCCGGAACTCCTTGCAGAGGATGAGGTGTCGAATCTGGCGGCACACGGTCTCGACCGCGGTGTCGTGCGGTTCCCCATTTTTCACGCCGTTCCTGTACTGCTGAAACGTGTCTGCGACGCCTGTCGTCATTTTACGTCCGCTCCTCTTTCGTCGAATGCATAGCGCGAAACCCCGTAAACGCACGTAATCGTGCGTCGTCACGAGCGTAATCATAACATAGACTCTTGAAAAACAAATCACAAACGCGTTAAGTACTTGACAAGGGTTCATGGTCGTGATTAATATAAGGCCATCGATATTGTATTCAATGCATGCAATCAAGATTTTGTCTTGCCCCGCAAAATAGGATCCATCGGTTTCGAGCGTCCACCGCTCTTTGTGAATGAAAACGGAGGTGTCGGAATGAGCGTAACATTTATCGGTTGCAAGAAAATCTGGACGGGCTCGTCCCAGGAGGGCGACGCGATGCTCTTCTCCGAGGAGGGGATCATCGCCGTCGGGCGGCGGGAGGATGTACGCGCCCACCCGGCCTATGGCGCAAGCCGAAAGGTGGAACTGGGCGAAAGCGTCGTCGTGCCGGGCCTCTCCGACTGCCACATCCACCTGCTCGCGTATGCGAAACAGAAGCTGTTCGTCGACGTCTCCGGCGCGCGGTCGAAGGAAGAGCTTCTCGGCATGCTCGCGGCCCGCGCGCGCGACGCCGCGCCGGACGACTGGGTCTGCGCCTTCAACCTCAACGAGGCGCGCTGGTCCGTCCCCGTCATGCCCACCGCGCGCGATCTGGATGCGCTGGGCGTTCCCAACCCCATCCTCGTTCAACGCACATGCACCCACGCCACGATTTTGAACACCGCCGCCATGAAGCGGTGCGGGCTCGATGCCGTCACATCCCGCAAGGACGTCCTGCTGGGCGACGACGGCATGCCGAACGGCATCCTCGTCGAGGAGGTCCAGGCGGTTGCGCATGCCAAGATGTCGTCGGAGTCGTTCACGCGGGAGCGCCTGCTGGACTCGCTCGCGCGGTGCCTCGAGGAGACCGCGTCGTACGGCCTGACGACGCTCTATGCGTGCGGAGCCGCCACGCTCGGCATGGAGGAGCAGATGGACCTCTATCAGGAGCTGCGCGAACGCGGTGCACTCAGGGCGAGAATTTTTTCCTATCACGACGAACCGGCCCTGCCCCCCATGGCGAGCGTCTTCGGCGACCGGCAAATCGCCTATCAGGGGCACAAACTCTTTCTGGACGGCAGTCTGGGGGCACGCACGGCTGCGCTCTCCGAGCCGTACTCGGACGCGCCGTCGGAAACGGGCATGCTCCTGCACGAGACGGACGAGCTCGCCCGGACGCTCACGGGCCTTCGCGAGCGTGGCACACAGGCCCTCGTCCACACCATCGGCGACGCTGCGCTCGAACAACTGCTCGATGCGGCGGAGCTCGCGACGGAGAATGCCAAGTCGCGGACGTGGGGGATCGGGGTGAAATACCCGCCGATCATCGTCAACCACTGCATGATCGTCCGCCCGGATCAGATCGAGCGGATGAAAAAACTCGGGCTCGCCGCGACGGTGCAGCCGACGTTCGTTTTTTCCGATCGCGTGATGGCACCGCAGCGCCTGGGCGACCGCATCGACAAAAGATGGGCGTATGTCTGGAAGAGCCTGATCGACGCAGGCATCCGGCTGAACGGGTCGAGCGACTGTCCCATCGAACCGCTCAACCCGTGGCTTGCCATTCGCGCGGCGGTGACGCGCGAGGCGCAGGACGGCGTCTGGATGCCGGAGCAGCGCTTGCCCCTGGACGAGGCGTTGCGCATGTATACGGTGAATCCGGCCGTCAATTCGGGGTCGGACGAGTGGAGAGGAACCATCGCCAAAGGGAAGGAGGCGGATTTCGCGGTTCTGGAGGAGGATATTTTTACATCCCGGGAAGAGGGCAGAGTGCCCGCCCGCGTTACATGCACCGTGTTGGGCGGCAGAGTCGTATATGGCGAATTGGAGGAGTGAGAACGTGGCAAAACCGATTGTCTGTATTTTCAGTGTCGTCT
>JAJDHV010000015.1 GCA_030266365.1 Synergistaceae bacterium OttesenSCG-928-I11
CCGCATGCCCTTCGGGGTCAGGCGGGCGGATGTCTCGTCTTTGTCGAACAAATCGTTCGGGAATGTTTCGATATCTTTTTTGATCGCGTCCGTAAAATTTTTCCCATATCGCTCGGAAAAATTTCTCCAGTCGATTCCGCGCGCCGTACGAAGCGCGAGAACGGCCGCCTGGCGTACCGCGGGCTCGCCCTCCAGGCGTTCCTCGAAGGCGACCGCATTTCCACCCTGCGCCATCATGCGCGCGTAGTCGGCGAGCAGGGGCGCGTTGCGATACCGCACGCCGCCTTCGTACCCCCACGCCCCCGGGCCGATGCCGATGTAATCGCCGTCAGCCCAGTAGTTCGCGTTATGTCGCGATTCGCGGCCCGGCGTGGCGAAGCTCGCCACCTCGTACTGGAAATAATTTTTTTTCGGCAGGTACCACTGCGCGTAGCGATACTGGTCATAGCCGTCCGGCAGGGTGAAATTTTTTTCGGCGAAGGGCGTCCCCTTTTCAACCGTGAGCTGGTAGACCGAGATGTGCCCGGGGCGAATGGCGACCGCTTCGTGCAGCGAGCGCGCCCAGTTGCGTACGTTCGAGCCCGGCAGGCCGAACATCAGGTCGAGCGAGACGGCAAACCCCGCGGCGCGAGCTGCAACCACCGCATCCACGGCCGTACGCGCGTCGTGCAACCGGCCCAAGAATTGCAACTCCGCGTCGTCGAAGCTCTGCACGCCCAGGCTGACGCGTGTCACCCGCCAGTCCCGCCAGAGCATGAGCTGCTCGGCAGTGAGCGAGTTCGGGTTCGCCTCCACGGTCACCTCGGCGTCGTCCGAGAAAAAAAACGCGCCCTCGAGCAGATCGTGCAGCTTTCGCCACACATCGCCCGAGAGCACGGACGGGGTTCCCCCGCCGATGTACAACGTCTCTATTTTTTTTGCCCGCCGCCCCCGGACGACAAGCTCCCGCTCGACCGCCTCCAGAAACAACGCCTCGTCCCCATCGCGCATCGGCGCGCTCGAAAACGCGCAGTAGGGACATTTGCGCAGGCAGAAGGGGATGTGGAGGTAGACGGAGGTCATGGACCTCCACACAAGGCACCGTCGCTTCGAAACGATATCGCACGCATATTCTTCTCCCCCTGTCCGTTTGTAAACACCATTATAAAATATTTCGCCGCAATAAAAACGATCGCACTCCCAAAATATGCAACAGCCCCTACGCTGGACATTTCTCAAATTTCGGATAATATGGAATTACATTCCATATTATCCGAGGTGCTGCATGATCGAGCGAACGCTATCCGGCGTAATCGAAAAAATTTCCAGGTCGTTTCCCGTTTTATTGTTGACCGGACCGAGACAGGTCGGCAAGACGACATTGCTCAAACACATCGCCGGGACGGGGCGTTCGTACGTCACGCTCGACGACCTTGAGCAGCGCGCGCTCGCGCGGAACGACCCGGCGCTTTTTTTGCAGGCGCACCCGGCACCGCTCCTCATCGACGAGGTTCAATACGCGCCTTCGCTCTTTCCCTACATCAAGATCCACGTCGACCGCGGTGGAAACGCGGGCGACTTCTGGCTCACGGGCTCGCAAAAATTTCAGATCATGGCGGGCGTCACGGAGTCCCTGGCGGGGAGGGTAGCAATCGTCGACCTGCTCGGCCTCTCGGACAGGGAAACCCGCGGAGCGGCGCGCAGCTCCACGCCCTTTCTCCCCACGAGCGAGTGGGTGGGAAAGGCCAGAGCAACCGCCGGCGAACCTTCGCCACTGCCGCGTGTATTCGAAAAAATCTGGCGTGGTTCGTACCCAAAGATCGTCGCCGATCCCGACACGCCATGGGATATTTTTTACCGCTCTTACCTGCAAACGTATATCGAACGCGACGTTAGGGACGTTTTGAGCGTCCGAAACGACATCGCGTTCTACAACTTCGTCCGCGCAACGGCGGCGCGGACCGCGCAGATGCTCAACTATGCAGCCCTCGCGCGCGACGTCGAGATCGACCTTAAAACTGCGAAATCCTGGCTCTCCGTGCTGCGCGCCTCCGGCCTGGTCGCCCTCGTGGAGCCATACCACAACAACGTGACGAAGCGCGTCGTCAAGACGCCCAAGCTGTATTTTCTCGACACGGGCCTCTGCTCCTACCTCACCGGCTGGAGCACGCCCGAGACGCTCGAGGCGGGGGCGATGAACGGAGCGATCTTCGAAACCTACGTCTTCTGCGAGATTTTAAAGAGTTACTTGCACAACGGCGCGTATCCGTCGATCTATCACTACCGCGATTCGGACCAGAGCGAGATCGACCTGCTCATCGAGCGAGACGGCGCACTCTACCCGATCGAAATAAAAAAAACGGCGACGCCGTCGCTTAACGCAACGAAGCACTTCGCCGTCCTCAAACATTTAAAAAAAACGATCGGACCGGGCGCGGTCGTCTGCTTGCGCGAGACGGACGTCCCCCTGTCGCGCGAGGTCGCTGCGATCCCGGTCGGATACCTGTAGCGCCCCGCTACTTCTCCTCCCCCGACACGTCCATGAAGGCCATGAAGGCCTCCTGCGGGATGGCGACGCGGCCGACCTGTTTCATGCGCTTCTTGCCCTCCTTCTGTTTCTCGAGCAGTTTGCGCTTTCTCGTGATGTCGCCGCCGTAGCACTTGGCGAGGACATCCTTGCGGAGGGCCTTGACGTTCATGCGAACGACGACCTTCTTGCCGATGGCGGCCTGGATGGGGACCTCGAAGAGCTGGCGCGGGATGAGCTCTTTCAATTTCGCCGCGACCGCGTGCCCCCTGTGATAGGCGGCATCTCGGTGGCAGATGAAGCTGAACGCGTCGACCGGCTCCTCCTGAATCAGAATGTCGACCTTGACGAGGTCGGAGACGCGGTAGCCGGTGTGCTCGTAGTCGAGGGACGCGTATCCGCGCGTCGACGACTTGAGCCGGTCGTGAAAATCGAGAATAAACTCCGCCAGCGGCAGGTCGTAGACGAGGCGCACGCGCTCCGGCGTCAGGTAGTCCATGCTGACGTAGACGCCGCGCTTCTCCTGACAGAGCTGCATGCAGGCGCCGACGTAGGCCTCCGGGAGGAAGACCGTCGCGCGGATGTACGGCTCCAGCACTTCCTCTTGCCGCACGACGTCGGAGGGGAAGTCCGACGGGCGGCGCGCCTCGATCATCGTGCCGTCCGTGAGCTTGATCTGGTAGACGACGTTCGGCGCGGTCGCCACGAGCTCGACGCCGAACTCGCGCCACAATCGTTCCTTGGCGATCTCCATGTGGAGCAGTCCCAGAAATCCGCAGCGGAAGCCGAAGCCGAGCGCGGCGGAACTCTCCGGCTCGAACGTGATGGCCGAGTCGTTGATCTGCAATTTTTCGAGCGCCTCGCGCAGCGCGTTGATCTCTTCCCTTTCGATCGGATAGAAACCGCAGAAGACGACGGGCTTGACCTTGCGGTAGCCGGGCAGCGGAGATGGCGTCGGGTTCTTCGCGTCCGTGATCGTGTCGCCGACGTTCGCGTCGGTGAGGGACTTGATGCCCGCGACGATGTACCCGACCTCGCCGGGGCCGAGGCGCTCGACGGCCTGCATTCCGGGCGAGAAGACCCCCACTTCCTCCACTTCGTAAGCATCGCCGGTCGCCATAAACTTGATCTGACGCTTCGCCGTCAGTTCGCCGTCGACGACGCGGACGTAGCTGATGACGCCCTTGTAGTTGTCGTAGACCGAGTCGAAGATAAGCGCCGCGAGCGGAGCCGCCGCGTCGCCCTCCGGCGGGCGAATGTCCGAGACGATGCGCTCCAGAATCTCCGGCACGCCGGTGCCGTCCTTCGCGCTCGCCAATATCGCGTTCGACGCGTCGAGACCGATGACCTCTTCGATCTCCTGCATGATGCGCTCCGGTTGTGCCGACGGCAGGTCGATCTTGTTGAACACGGGGATGAGGTCCAGGTTCTGCTCGACGGCGAGATAGGCGTTTGCCACGGTCTGCGCCTCGACCCCCTGTGCCGCATCGACGACAAGAATGGCCCCCTCGCAGGCGGCGAGGCTGCGCGAGACCTCGTAGTTGAAGTCAACGTGTCCCGGCGTGTCGATCAGGTTCAAAATGTACTCCTGCCCATCCTTCGCCCGGTAGTTCATGCGCACGGGGACGAGTTTGATCGTGATCCCCCGCTCGCGTTCGAGCTCGAGCATGTCGAGGAGCTGCGACTTCATGTTGCGGCTCTCGACCGTGTTCGTCGTCTCGATCAGACGGTCCGCCAGCGTCGACTTGCCGTGGTCGACGTGGGCGATGATGCTGAAATTCCGAATTTTTTTCATTGCACTCATGACGCACCTCGTTAAACGGACGACGCGCGATGGCGATGGCGTCCGACGAGATATTTTATCCGATCGGGAAATAAATGTACAATCCGCTTCCCGTTGATGTTAAAATTCGATCGCGAACATTTCGCGAGGAGGTGTGAAGGATGAAAAATATTTTTTTGTTTGCAGCCATGATCGTCGTCTGCCTGACGTTGACGGGCGGAACTCCCGGTTTTTCGGCGGATCGGGTGGAGGGCGAGCTGTTGTTGACCGTCGCACCGCCGACCGACGCCGGACTCGACCGCGACGACTATCTCGCGGACATTGCGCGCCTCGCTGACGCCGCCGTCGTCAAGGTGTACGACGCGCTGTCGCTGACGCCGGACGACCCGCTCCTGCTTCTGATCCGCTCGGAGACACTGAGCACAGACGAGATGGCGGCACGGCTCGACGAAGACGAACGCGTTCTCTCCGCGACGCCGAACGAGATCGTGCGAATCCGCAAAGCAAACTGACCTCCGGGAGGATCATATTGAACATGAAAAAAATTTCGATAAAAAGCCTGCTCCTGCTCTTCGTTTTTTCACTCGTCATCGCATCGCCCGCGTTCGCAGAGACGGGCCAGTACGTCCCTGGCGAGGCGCTCGTCGTGATCGCGGACCCTGTTGCGGCCCGAAGCGCACGCTCGGCGGAGGACCGTGCGGCGGCACTCGCCGTATCCGTTCGGGCGCAGGCGGACACGACCTATACCGCCCTCTCCGAGGCGGGCGGCAACGTTTTCGCCCTCATACGCTCCGAGTCGCAGAGCACGGAGGCGTTGATCGAGGCGCTGAAAAACGACCCCGACGTCCTCGCCGCAAGCCCGAACTGGATCATCCGCGCGCATGCCGCGCCGAACGACCCCAATTACCTGGACGGCAAGCTGTGGGGGATGACGCGCATCGGCGCGGAAGCGGCCTGGGACATCACGTCAGGCGATGAGACCGTCTACGTCGCGGTTCTGGACACGGGCATCCAGGGCGACCATGAGGACCTCGCCGCGAACGTCGATCTGACACTCGCACGCAACTTCGCAACAAGCGACCCCGCCAAATCGCGCGACGTCGCGGACGGAGACGGGCACGGCACACATGTATCCGGGACGATCGGTGCGGTCGGGAACAATGCCAAAGGGGTCGTGGGCGTCAACTGGCGCGTCAAACTCATCCCATTGAAAGTCCTGGGCGACGATGGAAGCGGAAACACCAGCATGTTGCTCTCCGCAGTCAACTATATCGTCGAGCTTCTGCAAAAGGACGGAAATATGAAGATCGCGGCGGTAAACTTCTCAGGGGGCGGATATCGCAACACCACGCCCGCCAACATTCAAAACAGCGCGGACTGGATCGCGTTCAAGGCGCTCGACTCGCTGAACCGCACGGTCATCGTCTTCGCGGCGGGGAACGAGAGTGCCGAAGCCGACGCCCCCCTCACCGCAAACGCGCACGACAGCAAGGGCAACGTCGTCGGCACGCCGGGCCAGTACAATTACCCGACCGCCTACACTGGGATCGACAATATGATCGTCGTCGGCGCGATCAACCGCGGCGACATTGCAGCGACCTTCACGAACTGGAGCGGCAGGTCGGTCCACCTCGTCGCCCCCGGCGTCGACATTTACAGCACAACCAAGGAGGGCACCTACATCAGCGAATCCGGCACCTCGATGGCGGCTCCGCACGTCTCCGGCGCGGTGGCCCTCCTCGCGGCGCAACACCCGGAGTGGAAGGCCCACCAGATCAAAGCCCGCCTCCTGGGGACCGCCGATACGAGCGTGAACCCGATTTTCGCGACGTCCATCGAGCCACAGTTCGTGCCGGACAGAACCGTCTCCGCGTATGGGCTGCTTCGGATCGACCGGGCGCTCGACACATCGGTCGCCACGCGCGACGTTCGCGCGACGCAGGCCCGCCTCTCCGTGCCCTCGACCAAGATGCGGGTCGACGAGACGAAGACCGTCACGGCGACGATCCTGCCGTATAACACGACAAACAAAAATGTGACGTGGAGCAGCTCGGACAACGCAATCGTGACAGTCGACAACCGCGGCGTCATCCGCGCCATCTCGAAGGGAACGGCAACGATCACGGCGACGGCGGTGGATGGGAGCGGCGCAATCGGCTCGATCACCATCGAAGCGACCAGCCTCTGGGACGACATCACGGGCGGAGGCGGTGGCGGTTGCAGCGCGCTCACGGGCGTATTGCCGCTCGTCGCCGCTGCGGCCTTCCTCGCGACGCGGAGACGCGTCCGCGCGAAATAAGCGACCCACCTGAAGAACGAAAAAATTTTCGCGACAAGGCCCACGAAGGCGATATACCGCCTTCGTGGGCTTTTTTGTGCGTGTGTACGAATGTGCAATGTCGCGTATCACGAGTCTGCTATAATAGAATCCGCAATTTATCGTGTCCATGGACGCGAAACGGCATATACTATTTGCGGCGTTCATCGCCGGGGAGGCATCGGGATTTGAAAAACTTGCAAAAAATCGGAACCGTAAAACGCAGCGGCTTCACCCTCGTCGAGATCATGGTCGTCGTCGTCATCATCGGCATGCTCGCGGCCCTCGTGGGCCCGCGGCTGATGGGGCAGTCCGACGAGGCGAAGATCAAGACGACGCGGGTCCAGATCAAGAACCTCGAACAGACGCTCGAGCTCTTCCACCTCAACAACGGGTTCTTCCCCACGACCGACCAGGGGCTGATCGCACTGATCGAAAAACCGACCATGCCCCCCGAGCCGCGCAACTATCCGAGCGGCGGCTACCTCAATTCGAAATCCGTTCCCAAGGACGCCTGGGGGAACGATTTCATCTACCTCTGTCCCGGCGACCAGGGCGACTACGACATCATCTCATACGGCAGGGACGGCCGCGAGGGCGGAGAGGGCGTAAACGCGGATATCTCGAACTGGGATTGACGCGACGGATCCGAAATCCGAGAACCCGCCAAACCGGAAGGAGTCTGACACATGCACGATTCGGAAAAGCTGCAGAAGATGCTGGAGATCATACGGGATGAAATCCTCCCGCTCACGGAAAACGAGGTCTCGAGGGGCAACAATGTCTTCGGCGGCGCAATCCTCCGCACCGACACGCTCACGTCCGTCATGGTGGGCTCCGACAACCGCGTCGAGAACCCCCTCTTCCACGGGGAGATCGACACGCTGAACCGCTTCTTCAAGCTCCCGGTCCGCCCAGACCCGGGCGAACTGATCTTCCTCGCGACGCATGACCCCTGCCCCATGTGCGCGGCGGCGATCGCTGTCGCGGGCTTCAAAGAATTGTGGGTGCTCTTCGGCTACAAAGACATCGCGGAGACGTTCGGCCTGCAAACCGACGCAGAAATATACCGCGAGGTCTTCGGTGTCGAGGGGGCACGCCCCGAGAACGCGTTCTTCACGAAACACAGCCTCAAAAAAGCCGTCGCCACGTCCCCGGACAAGGAGGCGCTGGGAGAGATTCTGGACGAGATCGAAAAACGCTACGAGTCGCTGGACGTAAAAGACACGTCCGAAGAACACGCCGACTGACGAACAAATATCGAAACGACGAAAAAGCGGGTGGGGTGCCGATCGAATCGGCGCCCCACCCGCTTTTTCGTCGCGAGCGTTACAGGATCTGCACGTAGACCAGCGTCTGGTTCACAAGCTGATATGCGATCTCGCCGAACGTGACGGGGCCGTAAAAACCGCCGAGGTCACGCCCCTCCAACTCTCCGTACAGATAGTTGAGGATGCAGTTACACGAGAAGACGACATCCGAACCGGGCGGGGCCGAGAGTGCCGCGATGCGGTTTTCAAACTCGCCCGCGTAACTCTCGATGGGCCGCGCGAAACGGTATTCGATACCCCGGAACACCGGCGCGAAGAAGGAGACGACGCCGTCGCTGGTCGCTTTCACGGAGATGATGATCCCCGCCCCGGAATAATCGCCCACGATCGGCAACCTCGTGTCGATGCCGTTTTGCGCGATGTAGTCGGCGAAGGCGACCTCTTCCCCGTCGACCGACGCCTTGCGGGCGGTGAAGCCGTCCTCCGGGAACGTCAGGACCGGCGCATCCGGGTCGACGTCGAAGATGTTGACGATATTGAGCACCACCATCTTGTCGTCCGGCACGCCGATGTGCAGGGCGACGGCGCTGTCCGTGAAGATTGTGCCGGTCGATCCGTCCACGACGATCGGCGTCTGGGATTTGGCCAGATTTTTCCCCGCCACCCAGCCGACGATGTTTTTCATAAAAATGTCCCCGTAATCGGCGGCGTTCTCGGCATATTCGATGTGCACGGCGCTGTCGAACGGCAGGATCAAAATACTGAACCCGTTGCCCGGCGCGTCCGCGGTCACGCGCGAGATGTCGTCCTTTCCGTAGGCGGCGAAGCGGCAATGCTCGAACGGAAGCTCGCGCACGTCCAGGCGCTCGCCCGTCGTGACGCCGCCCCCCTCCTCCATGAAGTACTCGGTCGACCCGCCGATCCACCTGCCCTTCGGCAGTTTGCGCAGCAGGGCCTCGCTGCCCGAGATGTGCAGCAGTGTGCCGCTCTCGATTGCCATTACGGCCTCTTCTAACGTCTTTAGCAAATCAACCGCCCCCCGCTATATTTTGATCAGGTAATCGTAATCTTTTTGCATGATGATCGCGTACTTCGAAAAAAAATTGTTGAGATCCGCCGTGTACTTCGCAATATCAAGGGGCTGTTCGGCATACATTCCCTTGAGGCGCGTGATGATCAGGCTCAAGCCCAACTGCGAGATCTGCATCTGCTTGTCGTAGGTCAGAACTTTTTTCACCTGGTCTTGGGACAGTGTCAGCGTCGCCATGTACAAATGCACCTCCGAGTGTTTGAAAAAATTTATTTGCGGGGACGCGATACTCGCGCCCCCGCAAATCGTCTTATCTCCTCCGCTTGACGATCAATGGAAGGAGCGGGAGCAGGCCGAAGATTCCGAACGCGGCGTATCCCGCGTCGCAGCCGACGCCGCTGCTGCTGTGGACGGGCAGTTTCTGCGTGTCGCCGACGGTCACGGTCATCGGATCAAGCACCAGCTTGCCCGTGTCGTCGTAGACCGCCACGAAGTGCGGCCCCTCGGCAAGCGCCTTGCCCCTCGAAATCGAAAGCGCGTTTTCGCCGTCGGGCTTGCCGAAGACGAATTGCGCGAGGCCGTTTGTCACGTCGTCGCTCACCGTCTCATAGGCGCTCAGCGTCCCACTCGGGTCCCAAACCTCGCCGATGCCGAGCACGAGGTCGTTTTCGCCCTCGTAGATGCTCGCGGTCATGATTTTTCCGTCATACGACGGGTCGATGTCCCAACTGCCCTGGTCGTTGCTCAAGACGAACCAGACATCGAGCGTCAGCGTCTCGTCGACCGAGATCGTTCCTAGGTCGCTCGGGTTGACCGCGCCGTCCAGGATGAGGTTCGCACCGTCACGCAGCTTGAGCTTCTGGTCGTCCGAGAGGCCGTCGTAGACCGTCTGGAAGTCGGACGGGTTGGACGGGTCGGACAGGTCGCCGTCGGCGGGCGCAGTCACGACGACCTCGATCGCGCGGGCGGTCTGGGCGATGCTGTTCACCTCGAAGGTGACCGCGACGTCGCGCGACGCGGGTTCGGCGTTCGCAAGCGCCGTCAGGATCAGGACGTCGGGCGACGTCTCGTGCTGCGTCAGCGTGAGGCCGTATGCCGAGAGGTCCGCCGTTGTGCCCACGTTGTCCGCGCTCGCCTCCCAGCCCATGGCGGACAGGCGCAGCTCGCGCGTTTCGCCTGGGGCGATCGCGATCATATCCGGCATGACGCAAGCCATGTCGCCGCTGATGACACCCGCTGCGTCGACAAAGGCAAGCAGATGCGGACGCGCCTTGCCGTTGATCTCGCTGTGCGTCCAGACGTCGGTGAAGTCCCAATTTGTGAATTTCGCGGGATCCGTGAACGCCGCCACGTCGAGACTGGCGATCGATACCGACCCGGTCGTGTAACCGACGGGCGGCAGGGTCGTGTTGATCGTTGTCGTGCCGAACCAGAAGCAATCCGTTATGGCAGCCGCACTATGGAAAAAGCCGGCAAAACCCCCGGCCAAAGCAAACTTCTGTGTAAGAGCCTCGACCGTTCCATATGCGTAACTCGTCTCGATCGTAGAGCCGTCGCTGCTACGTCCAGCAAACCCGCCTGCGTATGCGTAGTCCGCGACAATGTCCGTGTTGTCCGTTTTCTTCGCGAGGGCATTGCCTGTGGCGAAGCAGTTTTTGACGACGCTCTTATTGTCGCCGATAAACCCACCGGCATACGGGAATGAAGCGACTTCGCCCACCTCGGCGGACACGTTGCCCGTTGCGAAGCTTTCGCTGATCGTCCCTTTCATAAGAAGCCCAGCGAATCCGCCGGCGTACGCCTGTACCGTCTCGTTGCCATCGGTCGTCTTGGCGTACACATTACCCGTTGCGGCGCTGCCGAAGATCGCATCGTCGGTTTCGACATGGCCGATGAACCCACCGGCGTACACGTCGACTTCATCTGCTCCCGCCGACGTCGCATAAACGTCGCCCTTCGCGAGGCAAAACTCCGCCCCCCCGTTGCTGATGCCGACCAGGCCGCCCGCACAGGCCGTTTCCTCATCCCCAGAGGACTCCGCATGCACGTCGCCCGTCGCAAAACAGCCGCGGAGCACGCCGTTGTTGGAGCCGGCCAAACCGCCCGCGTAAACCCTTCCGGTCGAAGAGGCGCGAACCTCTGTCACAGAGAAGCAGCCCGCAATCGTTCCATACGCGCTGCCTCCGATAAGTCCGCCCGCATACACCTGACTGCGCACGCCGGTCGACTCGACCTCTACACTGCCGGTGACGGAACAGTTCTCCATCGTACCGTAAAAGTTCACCCCGACAAGCCCACCGACATAGGTGATGCCGCTGGCGGTCGACGCCAGGGAAATCGAAACGTCCCGCAGATGAACGTTCGAAATCACGCCGCCACCGACAGCCTGTGCTCTGGTAGGAACAAGCAATGCCTCGGGATCGACGACGGCTCCGAAAAACCCGGTTAATCGAGCTTCGCCGCTCATCGCGAGGCCGGATATCGTGTATCCGCCACCGTCGTAAGCGCCCTTGAAGGAGAGCGACAAAAGATCGCTTCCATTATTTTCCTCCGGTATCGTCCCGATCGGCGTCCACGCTTTCCCGCCGAGGTCGATGTCGGCGGTCTGCCGGTACGACGCCGCGCCGTACGTGGCGTTGTCCTCGGCAACCATCTTGGCGATCCACGCCAGCTCCGCGCCGGTCGAGATCAGATACACGCCGTCGTCATCCAGCTGCGGCTGCGTCGTCGTGCTGCCGTCCCACGGCGTCGCCTCGGCAGCCGTTGCCGCACCTGCCCCAACCATCTGGAAGGGACAGAGCGAGAACAGGAACGTCAGCAGCAGGTACGCGCAAATTTTTCTGTTTCCTCTCATATCGTTCCACTCCTTCGAAAAAATTTTCTCGTTGCCTCTTTATCGCTCGCCAACCCGTCGGCGCGAAACACGCGCCACACTCACCGAACTGCGCCTGAAAAAATTTTTTGTCGAGTCATTCCCCCTTTTCCCGTTTCAATAACAATCAGTAATCATTTTCAAATCAAATACTTCGCGTTCGATCACAGGTTACGCCAACACTTCATTAAGTGTACAACTGGCTGTAATCCAAAAGTATGTGCATGCTCAAGCCAGACACAGCAAGGCGTCGCGAGCAAAAAAACGGGCGACCCCGCAATCAAACAGGGTCGCCGGCGCGCGCAATATACTGATTTTTTTATGGGGGAATTTCAGGAGAGTCGAAAGGTACAACTTTTTTTCGCGTCACATCTTCGCCTGTGCCTTCCGCTCGACGAGGGTCCCCGCCGTGTACTCGGCCCAGCCGTAGTTGGACATGTACTCGCCGTTGTAGGCGTCGATCGCGGACGCGTTGCCGTTCAGGAAGTCGTAGTAATCGCACGCGATTTTCGAGACGTCGACCGCGAGGTTGCCCTGCCAACGCCGGACGACGTCTCCCGCCCCGGTTGCTTTCAGCGCGCGCACCAACTCGGCGATCACCTTCTGCAAGTAGATCTGTCGGTTGCGGTCGTACTCGCCCTGGCTCCACAGGAGCGTCGCGAGCTCCGCCTTACGGACGGCCGCGCCGCGCCGGTCGACCAGATAGGCCAGCACCTCCTTCGCCTTCGACAGCTTGAAGACGACGGGCCTGCCCTCCACGAATATCTCGAAGTTGCCGAAGGTCTGCGCCCAAACCCGATGGCGCATGGGCGAGACGGGGTATCGCAGGCGGTCCATCTCCCGGCGAACGGCGTCCGCCGAGACGGGTTTGAGGAGGTAGCCGCTCGCCGGCAGCGAGAACGCGTCCAGGGCGTAGTCGGCATAGCCGCTCACGAAGACGATGTTGGTCCGGTCGTTGATCTCCTTCAAACACCGGGCGAGCGCCATGCCATCGATGTCCGGCATCCGGATGTCCAGAAACGCCACGTCGACGACGTTCTGCCGCGCGTAGGCAAGCGCCCGGTCGACAGACAGAAAAGCGACGACGGAAACCCCGGGCACGGCCTCCTCGATCGCGTCCTTGAGCATCCGCAAGGCGGGTTTTTCGTCGTCGACGGCCAATATATTCAACGCAGACTCCCCCTCGGCTCGTTTGTCAGTTCAGGGAAAGCATACCGCAGCGTGTAAGCCAAAAGTAGGACATGTCGAAAGGACGGCGGAGAGGGCGTGCGCGCGAAATGTTCGAAAAATTTTCACGCATCCGGCACGGCGTGCTTCGGGATTTCGATGACGACCGTTGTCCCCCTGCCCGGCGCGCTCTCGATCTCCAGCCGCCCATCGCAGAGGTTTTCGATGCGAAAGCGCGCGTTCTCGATGCCGACATGCGGGCGTTCGTCCCGGCCGGGCCCTGTCGGATCGAAGCCGACGCCGTCGTCCGACACGCGAACGCGCCACACGTCCGCCCCCTCCTCCGTGGCGACGACGACGGTTCCGCCCTGCGCGCGCACCGTCACCCCGTGCCGGACCGCATTCTCGACGATCGGCTGGACCGTCAGGGGCGGCAGAAAAAAATTTCGCGGGCCGATGCGATATTCGACCTTGAGCCGATCGTCGAAGCGCCGCGCCTCGAGCGCCAGATAGGTGTCCACGTGGCCGAGCTCCTCCTCGAACGGGATCAGCTTCTTCTGCGTCATGCCCGAAAGGTTCGCGCGCAGATAGCGGGAAAATTCCACGATCGCGTTCCGCGCCTCCTTCGGGTCGTGTGCGCAGAGATCGCCGACGACGGAGAGGGCGTTGTACAGGAAGTGCGGCTGAATCTGGCTGATCATGGCGGCGATCCGTGCGTCCGCCAGTTCGATCTCCTTGTCCTTGAGCTCGATCTCCCGCTCGCGCAGCCGCCGATCCTGCTGCACGTGCACATTGACGTAGATGATCAGCAGCGAGAGAGTGACTGTAGCGTAGGCCACCATCAGGTCGGGATAAACGAGCTGAAGAAGCGACGAAAGGAGCAGAAAGACCAGGTACGAGACGAAACCCATGGCGTCGCCCCGGCTGATGGACCGGAAGTAATAGATCACCGAGAGGCCGATGAAGAACATGATGGCGGTGCCGGTTATCAGGACAGCGTCGTACAGGGGGCCGGCGAGATAACGGTTGTATTCGTCGACGCGATACACGATGCCGTTCCACTGCGAAACGACGAGGAGCGCGATGCAGCTCAGACAGACGACAGCGACGATATGAACGATCCGGCGTGGGATCGCCCGTTTTTGCGAAAAACTGCTCACAATATACTCGGCCATGAGAATCAAATTAACGAAGCTGATGCTGAACTCCGAAAAATTGACGACCCGGCTCAGCAGGTTCATGCCGCGCGACGGCATGCTGTCCATCGCCGTAAACCACGCCATGGCATCGCACAACAGCATGAGCGTGTGGAGAAGCAGAATCGCCGCGAACAGCCTGTTGTTGCGCGTATGTCTGTTCCACGAGAGCGACAGGTGCAGCGCGAGCACAAACGTCACAGCCGCGCAAAACAGCTCGAGGACGATATTGGTGACGATATAGCCGGACCCCGGAGCAAAGAGATTGTTCATGCAAAATCCTTTCTCACGAATCGAAATATTTTCCAAAGTGTATCCCAAGCGTCAAAAAAAATCCCGGATATTTTTCGCCGGCGCGCGCCGCGCGAAAATTTTTTTCACAACGAACGACTTTTTTGACCAATCATCCAAAATATGTCATTATTTGCCTGTGAATGTCACTTTCATCTACATGGTGTGTGGGGACAAGGGGGTATGGCGAATGAAGCAGACGACGAATTTCGAGGGGCTCGACCGAAGCGATGCAGCGGCATCCCCGTACAACGACCTCCTGAAGCAGGAGGCGCTCGACGCCGCCAGCTCGAAGAACAGTTTCCTCGCAAACATGAGCCATGAAATCCGCACCCCGATGAACGCGATCAAGGGGTTGAGCGAGCTTCTGATGATGACGCGCCTCGACGACGCGCAGAAACATTACGCCAGCAATATCGTCCGTTCCGCCAACTCTCTTCTGAAAATCATCGACAACATCCTCGACTTCTCCAGGATCGACGCGGGCAAAATCGAGATTCACGACGCGCCCTACAGCATCGCCGACGCCGTCGCCGAACAGGCGGGCATCGTGAGTGTCGCCGCGAAGGAGAAGGGACTCGCGTTCGCCGTCGACATCGATCCGTCGCTCCCCTCGTGCCTCAAGGGCGACGACGTCCGCGTAAAGCAGGCGATGAACAACATCCTGAACAACGCCGTCAAGTACACGAACGAGGGGCACATCGCCTTCACCGTAGGCGGGGTGCGGGAAGGGGCGACGCTGCGCCTCGACTTCACCGTCGCCGACACGGGGCTGGGGATCAGGCAGGAGGAGCTCGGCTCCCTCTTCCACGCCTTCGCGCGGGCGGATCTGCACAAGAACCGCTCGATCCTGGGCACCGGCCTGGGCCTCGCCCTCACAAAGCGCCTGTTGCAGGCGATGGGCGGCGACATCGAAGTGGAGAGCGTGTACGGGGAGGGGAGCGTCTTTCGCTTCTGGATACGACAGGAGATCGTGGACGAGACCCCGGTGGCGCGCGTGAACGACGCCGCCTCGACCGCCGTCCTCCTCTTTGCGGACGGGGTTCCCGGCGACGCCGCATCCCGCATGCTCGAACGGCTCGGCGTCCGCTACACGCACTGTCGCACCGGGGACGAGCTGCTGCGCGCGTTGCCGGGCGACTTCACCCACCTGCTCTACTTCGAGGAAGCGTCGATGGAACTCGTCAAACGCCTGGCAAAAAACGCGGGGAAAATTCCGGACGCCACGGCGCTCGTCGCCGTGCGCGACATCCGATATGCCATGGAACAGAACTACGGCGAACGGCACGTCATCTTCGAACCGCTCATGGCGACAAACCTCGCCGACGCCCTGAACCGCACCGCGGCGACATCCAGCGCGATCCATCAAGGCACGCCCGAACAGACAGCCGGACACGCCCGAGTGGAGGGTGTGACCGCGCTGCTCGTCGACGACAACGACATCAACCTCCTGGTCGGCGAGGAAATTCTCGGGTCGTTCGGCCTCGAGGTCGAATCCGTTTCCTCCGGCATGGAGGCACTGTCGGCATGCGCGGCGCATTCGTACGACATCATCTTTATGGACCACATGATGCCGATCATGGACGGCCTCGAAACGGCGCGCCGAATCCGCGCGCAGAAGGGCCCAAACGAGCGGACCCCAATCGTCGCGCTGACCGCGAACGTCGCGGGCGACACGAAGGACACGTTCATGCACCAGGGGCTGGACGACTTCATCGGCAAACCGATCGAGATCGCCGAACTGAGCCGCGTGCTCGGGACCTGGCTGCCGCCGGAAAAATTCGGCCATGCACACCGACGCCATACGCCAAGCACACCTCCCCCGGGAGAGGCGGCGCCGTTCGACCTCGTCACGACGCTCGACGAGTTCGGCATGTACGCCTCCGACGTCGTAAAGGAGCTTCGCGGGGACAGGGATCTCTATCTCTCGCGCCTGCAAACCGGGATGCTGGTCCTGCCGGACCTCACGGACCGCGTGAAAAAACTGCTGGACGCAGAAAACCTCCCCGAGTTCGCGGTCGAGATGGAGGACCTCTCGCGCCTTCTGCGCGACGTCGGCGCGCGCGACTGCGCCGGTCGCGCGAAAAAAATTTCGACCGCCGCCGCCGAGGGAAACACCGGCTACGTCCACTCCGACTTCAAACCCCTTATGGGCAACATGTTCATGCTGGGGAAAAAATTGCAGCGCCTCGTCCCTTTCGTCAAGGGACAGCTCCCCGACCCCACCCCGATGAACGACCCGACCTTCATCGCGAGCCGGCTCGAAAAAATGGCGTCCGCGCTGCGCGCGAAAGACCCGTGCGGCACGACGGACGCCCTCGAGGAGATCGCGGGCATCTCGCTCGACAAGGACCTCGACGCCGACGTGAACAAAATTCGCGCGGCACTGGAGGACTCGGACTACGAGGGGGCACAGGCCATCGCGGACCGCCTCGTCTCGGAGAGAACGTAACGCGCAGCGCACACCCCGAAAAAAATATCGCGCCTCCCGACAGGGGCGCGATATTTTTTTCCACGCCCCCCAGCCAACCGAAACATGCGTCGCATCGCCACGGCAGGCATGGCACGATTTTAACCAATATTGGCATTTATGAAGGAATACGTTACAATGATCTTTGCATAAAACTTCTATCCTCATTAGAGATGTGCAATATGCCTTGAAGCGAATCCGAATCCCGGGCGATGGAAGGTTATACGATACGATGAAGAACGGACCGAGCAAAGACGAGCTTGCGTTCGAACGCCTGAGCGACAAGGGCTTCGAGCGCATTTTAGACAGGATGAACGCGTTGCTTTACATCTCCGACCCGCTCACCGACGAGTTGTTGTACGTGAGCGCGCGCGCGGCGGAACACTTCGGACTTGACGGAGAAAACCGCGTGCGATACTGCTGGCAGTTACTTCCGCGCGAGCAGGAGGGGCGTTGCTCGTTCTGTCCGATTCCCGCCCTCCTGGACAAAACCGAGGACAGCGTCGTCTGGGAGGAACACATCGACGCCACGGGAAGAACGTACAAAAATACCGACACCCTCATCGAGTGGGACGACGGCAAACCCGCCCACCTGCACTACCGCGAGGACATCACGGATGTCCGCAACGCAGAAGACGCGTTCCGCCGGAGGCTCGCCCAGCAGGAGCTGATGTTCACGCTGTCGCAGAGCTTCATCTCGGCCGCCCCCATCTCCACCGTCATCCCGAACGCGCTGAAAATGGTCGGCGAGTTCATTCAGGTCAGCAAGGTCATCCTCATGCGATACGACGCGGACAGCAAAACGCTCGAAGCGGCAAACTACGTCTGGTACAACGAGCAGCAGGACATCTACCGCCCGGACCATGTCTCGATGCCGGTTCTGCCCGGGAGCGTGACGTATGAGGCGTTTCTGGCGGGCAACATGCCCTACATCGTGTGCAACGACACCTCCCTCTCCGAGGAATATGCGTACCCCGCGAGCCACGGCTTGAAGTCCCTGCTCGACATCCCGATCCACGTCGACGGCGAATACTGGGGGTCGCTCAGCTTCGACGAGTGCGCGGCGCAGCGCGACTGGACGGAGAGCGAGATCCAGCTCGCCCGCCTCATCGGCAACGTCATCGCCGCGGCGATCAGCCGCAACCGCATGGAAGAGCGTCTGATCTGGGCCATGGAGCGCGCGGAGGAGTCGAGCCAGGCGAAGGGCGAGTTCCTCTCGCGCATGAGCCACGAAATCCGTACCCCGCTGAACGCCGTCATCGGAATGACCAGCATCGGCCGCGCCAGCGACGACGCGGAGAAAAAAGAGTACTGCCTCGGCAAGATCGAGGAGGCGTCCGTGCACCTCTTGGGCGTCATCAACGACATCCTCGACATGTCGAAGATCGAGGCGAAAAAATTCGAGCTCTCCTACACCGACTTCAACTTCGAGGCGATGCTGATGCGCGTGGTGGGCGTCATCACGTTCAAGGCAAACGAAAAAAACCAGACGCTGATCGTCAACACCGACGAGACGCTGCGACATTCCATCGTCTCCGACGAGCAGCGCCTGTCGCAGGTCATCGCCAACCTCCTCTCGAACGCGGTCAAGTTCACGCCGGAGGACGGCCTGATCACCCTCGACGTCAAAAAACAGGACGAGTCGAACGGCGTCTGCACCCTCTTGGTCGAAGTCGCGGACAACGGCATCGGCATGAACGAGGAGCAGCGAAGCCGACTTTTCAAATCGTTCGAGCAGGCGGACAAGAGCACCTCCCGCAACTTCGGCGGAACGGGCCTGGGGCTCGCGATCAGCAAGAGCATCGTCGAGATGATGGGCGGAAAAATCTGGGCCGAGTCCGAACCGGGCAACGGCTCGAAATTCTCCTTCACCGTCAAGGCCGAGCGGGGCGCGGAGTCCTTCTCCCGCCTCGTCGCGCCGGCGGGCTGGGGAAATCTGGACCTCCTCGCCGTCGACGCCTCGCAGGACGTCCTCGCCTACTTCACCGACTTCGCAAAGCGGGCGCGCATCCGTGTTGCCACGGCACCCGACGGCAAGAGCGCGTGTAAAATCGTGCGGGAACGGCGAGAGGAGGGCGGCGCGTTTCGCATCGCATTCGTCGACTGGAACGTGCCCGACATGGATGGCTTCGAGCTCGTCCGCGAGATCAAGCGCGCGTTCGGGGACTGCGTTGTCGTCGCGATGGGCTCGGCGTATCGCTGGAACGACGTCGAGCACACGGCGTACGAGTCCGGGGTCGACCGCTTCCTCGCAAAACCCCTCTTCCAGTCCCCCATCGTGGACTGCATCAACGAGTGCCTCGGCACCGGGGAGAAGAAGGAGGAGCGGAAGGAACCGTCCGCGGCGGACGACGCGTCGCGCTATGCGGGCAAGAATATTCTTCTCGCGGAGGACATCGAGGTGAACCGCGAGATCGTGATCTCCCTGCTGGAGCACACGGGCGCCGCCATCGACTGCGCGGAGAACGGACGCGAGGCGTTCGAGATGTTCCGCGAAAAGCAGACGGACTACGACATGATCCTGATGGACATCCACATGCCCGAGATGGACGGCTACGAGGCGACGCGCCGCATCCGCAACCTGGAGACGCCGAAGGCACGCGCCGTGCCCATCGTCGCCATGACGGCGAACGTCTTCCGCGAGGACATCGAACGCTGCCTCGCGGCGGGCATGAACGAACACATCAGCAAACCGATCGACCCGGCGGAACTGTACTCGAAACTGCGCCTCGTCCTGGGATAGAACAAGGCGCACCCGACACGAACCGACAAAAAAACGCACCGACGCGAGACGATATCGCGTCGGTTTTTTTATTGCACGCCGCAAACGGCACGCGACGTCACGATTCTTGCAATTGTGAAACGGTGTGCTTATACTCTTCGTTCGGAAGGGGGGTGCGCCGATGCCGCAGAACGACGAACTGGAACTCGAATATCGGATATTCGAACGAATCGCCGAAGAGGACATGCCGATCGGCGCGGTCTCGCTGCACGAGATGCTGGAGGAGAACGGATTCTCACTGAGCGTGACGGGCGTGAGTCGCCTGCTGCGCTCGTATCGAAAGGAAGGCTACCTCGAGCGAATCAAGAATCAGGGACACATCCTGACATCGCATGGCGAGGAACGGCGCAGATACCTCGCCTCCGAGATGGCGCTGCACGAGACAATGAAGGAGCTGACGGAGACGGAAAACGGCGACCGCGCGGAAAAAATTCTGGGCATCCTGTCGGCGCGTCGCGCCATCGAGGTGGAAGCCTCCTATCGCGCGGCGCTGAACGCGACGGAAGAGGATATCGCGAAGATGGACGCGATCATCCGGCGGCAGTATCTGGAAATGGAACGGAACGAGGACTTCAGCGACGAATCGGCGAGTTTCCACCGGGCCGTGCTCGACGCCGCGAAGGTCCCCCTGCTCGTCACGCTCTACAACTTCATCGGCCTCTCCAACCAGTGGCAGCATTTTTTCGTCGGCACCTTCAAGCTATACAACACCCCAACGAATCTCCCGCACGAAGAAATTCTCCGTGCGATCAAAAGCCGCGACGCGGAACAGGCGTCGCGCTGCATGGCGGATCACCTGGACAAAGTCATCCGAAACGCGGAGAAACTGATCCTCAAAAAATAAAACCGCTTCACACCGCAGCACTCCAAAAACGCGCTGAAAAACCCGAAACGCATCATTATTTTTCAAATACGCCTCTGCCGGAGAAAATTTTTCTTCCCCCTCATCGTTGACAAGGATCGAATTTGTCGTATGATTGTCATGCGCCAATTATGAATAACCTTGTGAATATCAAAACAAATATATCTCCGAACAAAGGGGGACCTGTTCGATGAAAGCAACTGGTGGAAGGTTGATTCTCGAAATGCTCAAGCTTCACGGCGTTCGGCACGTGTTCGGCCTGCCGGGGGAGACGACGCTCGGGCTCTACCGCGAGTGGGTGAATTTCTCCGGAATCGAGCACATCCTGACGCACGACGAGCGCAGCGCCGCCTACATGGCCGAGGCCTATGCGAAGGCGACCGGCCGCGTCGGCGTGAGCGAGGCGCCGAGCCCCGGGGTTTCGCACCCCCTCCCCGGCGTCCTGGAGTCGAACGTCGGCTCCGTGCCGACGATCTGCTTCACCTCCGACGTACCCTACAACAACGACAAGCGCAACATGCTCTCCGGCGTCGACCAGAACGAAATTTTCAAGGGCGCGGTGAAGGAGAGCATCCTGATCACGAAGGCCGCCGACATCCCGCACCTCGTCCGCCGCGCGTTCCGCGTCGCGCTCAGCGACAGGCCGGGCGCGGTGCACGTCCGCGTGCCGATGGACGTCTACACCCAGGAGGTGGAGGTCCACGACGTCTACGCCGACCCGGCGATGGCGGAGTGGCCGCAGGACCGCCCGCTCGCCGACTCCGGGCGGATCGACGAGGCAATTCGCCTTCTCCTCTCCGCCGAGCGTCCCGTCATCGTCTGCGGACAGGGGGCGATGGTCTCGGGCGCGGGCGAAGCGGTCCGCGAACTCGCAGAACTGCTCTCCATCCCGGTCGGCTGCACCATGACGGGCAAGGGCACGATCGCCGAAACGCACCCGCTCTCGATCCGCCTGATCGGCGCGCGCGGCGGCACCAGCTTTGCGAACCGCTTTCTGGAGGAGGCCGACCTCGTCTTCTTCGTCGGCAGCAACACGGACTCCGCCGGCACCGACGCATGGAAGCTCCCCCCCCGCTGCGGCAAGGAGAACCTCAAAATCATCCAGCTCGACATCAGCCGCGTGGAGGCGGGCAACAACTACCATTCGCTCGTCAACCTCGTCGGCGACGCGCGCGCGACCGTGGCGGAGATCGTGGCGAGGCTTCGTACATCCGGCGCGAAAGGACGCTCGACCTATACGGCCTCCGACGTCGCCGCTGCGATGGGCGAACTCGAACGCTCCATCGCGCCGTGCGCCGCATCGGACGAAGCGCCCGTCCACCCGATCCGCTTTGTGCGCGAACTCGCCGGATTCATCCCGGAAAAGTCGATGGTCGTCACGGAACCGAGTATGGCGAGCATTTTCTCCGCCGCCTACATGGTGCAGAAGAACCCCGGTCGCTGGTTCCTCTCCAACTATTCCATGGGGGCGCTCGGCTATGTCGTCCCCGCCGTGGTCGGCGCGGCGTTCGCGCGCCCGGACCACACGATCGTGGGCGTCGGCGGCGACGGCAGCTTCCTCTTCAACTGCGGAGAGATGGAGACCTGGGCCCGCTACAACCTCGACGTCAAGTACGTCGTCTTCAACAACAACGTCTTCGGGTGGATTCGCGGGGAGATCGAGCACGTCTACAACTCCTCCCCGTTCGCCACGAATTTCGGTTACGTCGACTACTGCAAGATCGCCGAGGGGATGGGCGTGAAGTCGTTCCGCATCGAGGAACCGTCGCAGATCGCGGGCGTCCTCTCGGAGGCGTTTGCGAAGAGAGGCCCCGTCCTCATCGAGCTGCGCGCGAAATCGCAGGACGTCGAATGCCCGCCCGTTCCGCGCTGGATTCCGAACGCGCGCAACAAGGGCATCCCGTTTCACTATTAGAGGAAGGGAGGAAGCGCAATGACGACGAGACAAGGCGAGCCGGAGACGATGGACCGTGAAGAGGCGAAGCAGAACGTCCTCATCATGGCCGACCGTTTGGCGCGTTTCTATTACTGGGTCACACAGCATCTGATCCGGGAGCTGGGAGAAGAGAGAGCCGAGCAGTTTTTGAAGGACGTCATGCGCGACTACGGCATCGAAACCGGAGAGATCGCACGGCGCGGCGTGGTCGAGAAGGGACTCGAACCGACGCTCGACAACTATCGCTACGCTGGCGACCTTCCGACGATCGGGTGGGAGCGGGAGCGCATGGAGTCGACCCCCGAGCTGACCTGGTCGAAGGTGCACTATTGTCCCTTCGCTGGCGCATGGCAGTCCAGGTACGAGGGCTTCGAGAAGTGGGCGCGCATCTACTGCAACATCGACACGGCCAAGTACGAGACCTACGACCCGGACTGCACCTGCGTCTGCGAAAAAAATCTGTTGGACGGCGACGACTACTGCGCCGTCAAGACGTTCCGACCAAAGGGCGACAAATAAAAAAACGGGGCGACGCCCCGATCAAACAAGAGGAGGTTTTTTCGTTATGAAGAAGCGATTCACCGTTCTGTGCGCCATCCTGATGCTGTTCTCGTTCTGTTCCGTCGTCTTCGCGGGAAGCGCGGCATATGCCGCCGACATGGATCTCAAGATCGGTTCCAACAAGGTCGGCAGCACCTGGTACGTCATCGCGGCCTGCATCGCCGACGTCGTGAAAAAGGCCTATCCCGACATCCAGATCGACGCCTCCCCCATCGCGGGCGGCATCGGCAACCTCAAGCTCTTCGGACAGCAAAAGATGAACATCGCGCTCACGATGGACAACAACAACCTCTGGGCCTGGAAGGGCGAGGTGCTCTTCGACAAGCCGATTACAAACTTCCGCACGCTCGTCGGCGGCATGGACCAGTTCTACGTCGGCATCGCCGTCCGCAAGGGAAGCGGCATCAAATCCCTCGAGGACGTCCTCGCGAACAAGAGCAAGATCCGCCTGATGACGGTGCAGCGCGGCACGACCGGCGAGGCGTCGGCGGCGCACGTCCTCGAGGCGGTCGGCTTCTCCTACGACGACGTCAAGGCGTGGGGCGGCAGCGTCGAGCACACCGACTTCGAGGCGATCACGAACGCAATCAAGGACGGTCGCTGCGACGTCTTCATCCAGTCCCTCTCCATCGGTCACCCGACGTTCACCGAGCTCGCCGTGACGGGCAAGATCGACCTCATCACCGTCTCCGACAAGGCGCTCACATACATGGAGAAGTACGGCTACATCCCGACGCCGCTGCCGAAGGAGAGCTTCAAGGGGCAGGACGCGGAGCTGATGCTCCCCGGCTACCGGACGACGCTCTCCGTCATCGACAGCATGCCGAACGACCTCGCCTACAAGATCACGAGGGCGGTCTGCGAGAACAAAGAGGCGCTCGTGATGGGACACCAGGCGTTTACGCCCTTCGAGCCCAGCGAGGCCTGCGATCCGAAGTACCTCGGCGGCGTCCCGCTCCACCCCGGCGCGGAGCAGTATTACAAGGAAAAAGGTTACCTGAAATAAACGAGCACCAACGGGCGGGGGACGCGCGCTTCGCGCCTCCCCCGCGTCGTTACGAAAGGATGCGTTTCCATGGAGGACAAAATTCGTAAGCAACTGGCGTTCGCCGCGGCCTTTCTGTGGCTCGCGGGACAGATTTACATGGTGTTCGCGGCGGTTCCCGGGATGGTGATCCGCCCCCTGCACGTCGGTTTCTGTCTTCTGCTCGTCTTTATCACAAAGCCCGCCATCAAGGATAAGCCGGGCCTTTCGTTGTTTCTGGACGGCATCCCCGTCCTCGCGATCGGCGCGTACATGGCGCACGTCCTCATCCACGCCGACCGCATCGTCACGAGGATTCCCTTCGTCGACGAGCTCACCACTGGCGACCTCTGGCTGTCGCTCATCTTCATCGCGCTGATGCTCGAAGCGGGCAGGCGCGTTCTCGGGTGGTCCATGACGATCATCGCCCTCATCTTTATGGGTTACACCTTTTTCGGCAAGAGCCTGCCCGGCATTTTCGCCCACCCCGGCACGGACCTGACGAGCTTCATCGAAAACCAGATGATGACCTCGGGCGGCATCTTCTCCAGCCCGATCGCGGCATCCTCCGACACGATCTTCTACTTCATGATCTTCGGCGCGTTCCTCGCCGCGACCCCGGCGGGCAAACTCTTCGTCGCGGTCGCCAAGTACGCGACGCGCAAATCCGTCGGCGGCGCGGGCAAGGCATCCATCATCGCGTCCGGCCTCTTCGGCATGATCAGCGGGAGCGCCGCCGCGAACGTGGCGTCCGTCGGCGTCATCACCTACCCGATGATGGAGCGGGCGAAGTTCAAGCCCGTCTTCAGCGCGGCGCTGCTCGCCACCGCCGGAACCGGAGGCCAGCTCATCCCGCCCGTGATGGGCGCGTCCGCCTTCATCATGGCGGACATGATCGGCGTCTCGTACTTCTCCATCGTCGTCTGCGCGATCCTCCCCTCGCTCCTCTACGTCGGCTCGCTCTTCTGGGAGGTCCACCTAGAGGCGCACAAACAGGGGATGGAGGTCGAGACGGTCGACACGGCGGAGTTGGTGCGGACGATCAAGAGCTTCGCGCACCTCGTGCTTCCGATCGTCGTGCTCGTGGCCCTCATCGCGATGGGCCGCTCGCTCATGTACTCGGCGATGGTCTCGACGGCTTCGCTCATTCTGCTCTGCCAGATCAAGCGAGACACGCGCCTCTCGATCCGCGAGATTCTCAAGATGGCGATCGACGGGACGAGATCCTCCGTCATCGTAGCGCTCCCCTGCGCCCTTGCAGGCATCGTGATCGGCGAGGTCGTCCTCACCGGCCTCGGCCTCCGCTTCAGCGCCGTCATCGCGTCGCTGTCGGAGGGCAACCTCCTGCTGGCGCTTCTGCTGTCGACCGTGATGATCATCATCATGGGCATGGGGATGCCGACGAGCGCGGCGTACATCATGAGCGCCGTCCTTCTGGCCCCCGCGATGCAGAAACTCGGCGTCGCACCCATCGTGGCGCACATGTTCATCTTCTACTTCGCCAACATGTCCATGATCACGCCGCCCGTAGCGATCGCGTCCTACACGGCGGCGGGCATCGCGAAGACCGGGCTGTGGGAGACGGGGATGGAGGCCGTCCGCCTCGCGCTCATTCTCTTCCTCATCCCCTTCGTCTTCGTCTACAACCCCGGCCTGCTCACGCTGGCGGCCCCGTTGGACGTGATCTGGGTCTTCTTCACAACGGCGGTCGGCTCGGTGAGTCTCGGCATCGGCATCATCGGATTCTGGAAGGGAACCATCCCCAAACCGATGCGCGCGATCTTCGTTCTCTCCGCGCTCTGCCTCATCATCCCGGAGACGATCACCGACATCGTCGGCCTCGGCACGTTCATCGCCCTGATCCTCTTCCAAAGCAAGAGAGGCATCGCAAGGAAACCGGCGTAAAAGGCGCGCACAACCGCCGCTTGCAATGGGCGGACTGGATCGGTTGACAATCGCCATACCGGCGATTATGATCCGGCACAGGAACCCGACAAAAAAATATTCGCTCCGGGGGAGCCATCGGCTGAGAGGGAGCGTCGCGGAATGCGGCCTCCGACCCCAGAACCTGAACCGGGTCATGCCGGCGTAGGCAGGGAGTGGACGGCAGATAACGCAGTCCTTCGAGAGCCCGCTTGCCGGGCTCTCGATTTTTTTCGGGACACGGATAAAAAATTTTTCAGGAGGTCTTTGCATGCACCCAAAGTTATCGGCACTCTCCGCACTCGAGGGCAACGCCCGCCTGCGTCGCCTCACGCAGGCGGCGCTCTGCGCCGCCGTTGCGGTCGCGCTCTCCGGGTTTTCATTCCCCGTCGGCCCGTCGCGATGCTACCCCGTCCAGCACGCCATGAACGCCGTGGCGGGCGTTCTGCTGGGGCCGTGGTACGCGTGCGCCGCAGCCCTAGTTGCAGCCACGGTGCGCAACCTCATGGGGACGGGGACGCTCTTGGCCTACCCCGGCAGCGTCTTCGGCGCACTCGCGGTCGGGTGCGCCGCGCGCCTCCTGCCCGAGCGGCACCGGGCACTCGCTGCCTTCGCCGAACCGCTCGCGACCGCGACAGTCGGCGCGTGGGCGGCGTCGCACATCGCGGGCAACCCCGCGCTCTACCCCATGCTCGCATGGGCGTTTCTCACGAGCGCCGGACCGGGCGCCGCCATCGGGCTGTTCGCCCTCAGGGCGCTGCGAATGAGGCGCGCGGACAAAACGACGCCACAGGAACGCTGAACGCAGCACACCAAAAAAAATCGGAGCCGGAACGATTTCGTTCCGGCTCCAATTTTTTTTGGCGATTCTTCGTCGTGCTAGTCGCGGAACATCCGCACGATAGCGACGCCCGCAAGCGCAATCAGCGCAAAGATCCCCGCGCCCGCACTGCACCCGCCGCCACCACCGCCGCTGTAATGCTGCGGACGCTTCTCCAAGACGATCGGGTCCTCGATCTTGGCGTTCGGGTTACCGTCGTAGATGAAGAGGATGTTGTTCGTGTTGTCGTATTTCACGCCGTACTGATTATTCTCGCCGGCATAAGCATCGCACCAGTTGTCAAGCGGCGCAAGCGCGTCGACCATGACCACGAGCGGGCCGAGGCGGAACTCGCCGGTCGTTGTGTCGCGCACCATGTACGTTCCCATCCTCCTGGAGAGGACGTCCGAAATCTCGATTGCGTAATTGGCCGTACCCCGTTCGAAGTATTTCATGATCCGGTAGTTGTTGTGGAAATCCGCCACGCTCGACGAGTTCGCGACCGGCGTCCTGCCGTCAGGGTAGAGCAGATTCGCGAGGTTGAAGGAGAGCATCATCGGGATCATGTTACCCTTGACGGTCGACGGGCTGAAGTCCGCTTCGAAGCGCATTGCTGCAACGACTCGCGTGTCGAAATCACTGATGTTCAGTCCGTGTGCCGACGTGATCATCGTACGGTTGATATAGTAGCTTGCCTTCTGCGGGTTGCTGCCGATGAGGTAATAGACGCCCCCCGTCGTGATACCGGAAGCGGTCTTGATCTTATCGGAGGTCAAAGCGCCGGAAAGCGTGCCGATGTAGCTCTCGTCCACACCGTACAATATCGTCGAACTCTTTTCCTCGTCGAGCGGCTTCCAGTCGCCGGTCTCGATCGGCGCGATCACCATGTCGTCGGCAATCTCGCCCTTGCCGACAACCGTGATATCACAGGACGCGGTGGCTGTGGTTCCGTTTTCGCCCGTTGCCGTCACGATGATCTTCGCTGTCCCGGGCTGTGCCACAGTCAGTCGCGCCATGTCGGGGGAAAGACTCTCCTGCACCGGAGTGACGACATCCTGATTTTGCGAGCTCCACACGTATGCCACATTCGTCGCGTTGTTCGGCGTGGGCGTGGCTGTCAAATAAAGGCCTTCCCTATTCTGGCGAACCGTGAGCTTCGACTCGTTCAGTGAAACACCGGCAAGCTCGATTGCCTGCGCGAAGGATATTTCAACGGTCGCATTCGCGCCTACCGTCGTACCTCCGGCATCTTTAAGTTCTGCGGTGATTCTGAACTTATCGCTCAGCTGCGCGTTTGCAAATTGAATGGTCACCTTTGCACGGCCATTCGTATCGAGCGGCGTGTCCTCACCTGGGTTGAAGGTGTGGGTGGCGTTGGTGGCCCCTGTCGAGATATTTGCCACACTCCAGATAATTTTTGTGCCCGAATTGGCTGTGGCGTTGTCGGTTGCTGTGTGAGCGGTCAGCTCGACGCTCGGTTTGGTGAGCGTCAGTGTGATGTTATAGCCCGACCTGTCTCCGCGCAGAGCGGGATTGCCCGCCAAACGGTCGATCTTCCCGAAACTCGCCTCGGACGGGGCAGCATTCAACACAAGGCCCCAACATGTCAACGCTGCAAGAAACAAGAAACAAATTCTCGAAACCCTCATCCTAATCACAGTAAAACCCCTTTCTTCATCCTCCATATTGGATTACCTGTACATTCTAGCTGGCATGGTGCGGAATTGCAAATAGGCACAACGATTCATTCTTCGGTCGTTTTATTCAGTCGACCCACCCCTTGGACTTTTCGATCGCTTTTTTCCAGCGCCGATACCCCGATTCGCGCTTTGCCTCCGAGACGGCGGGTTCAAACCGCGTGTCCTCCGCCCAGTTCGCGCGCAGTTCGTCCGTGTCGCGCCAGAAACCGGTCGCGAGCCCCGCGGCATATGCCGCGCCGAGCGCCGTCGTCTCGTTCACGACGGGTCGGACAACTGTTCCGCCCAGAATATCCGCCTGCATCTGCATCAGCAGGTTGTTTTTCACCGCGCCGCCGTCGACGCGGAGCTCCGCCAACGAGACGCCGGAGTCGGCCTCCATGGCCCGCGCGACGTCGCGCGTCTGGTAGCAGATCGACTCGAGCGTGGCGCGGATGATGTGCTCCTTGCGCGTATAGCGCGTGATGCCGACGATCGCGCCACGCGCCGTCATGTCCCAGTACGGCGCGTAGAGTCCCGAGAAGGCGGGGACGAAGCAGACGCCGCCGCTGTCGTCGACCTTGCCCGCCAGATATTCGCTGTCCGGCGATTCGTCGACGATCCGCAGGTTGTCGCGCAGCCACTGGACCGCCGAGCCCGTGTTCGCGATCGAGCCCTCGAGCGCGTACATGCACTTTCCCTGCTCCAGACTGTACGCCGCCGTCGTGAGGAGGCCGTTCGTCGACAACGCGGGCGCCTCGCCGATGTTCATCAGCAGGAAACAGCCGGTGCCGTACGTGTTTTTCGCCTCGCCTACAGCGAAACAGGTCTGGCCGAAGAGTGCCGCCTGCTGGTCGCCGAGATCGCCCGCCACGGGGAGGGCCGCGCCGAAGGGACCGCGCTCGGTCGTCGTACCGTAGACGCAAACGGAGGGGCGGATCTCCGGCAGCATCGCCACCGGAATGTCGAGAAAATCCGTCATCGTCTCGTCCCATTCGAGCGTCTCGATGTTCATCAGCATCGTGCGCGACGCGTTCGAGACGTCGGTGACGTGCACGCCGCCCTCCGGTCCGCCCGTGAGGTTCCAGATCAGCCATGTGTCGACGTTGCCGAAGAGCAATTCGCCCCGCGCCGCGCGCTCGCGCGCGCCGGGGACGTTGTCGAGGATCCACTTGATCTTCGTCCCGGAAAAATAGGGGTTGACGAGGAGACCGGTGATCTCCTTCGCACGGCCCGCACCGGCCTCATTCTGCTCCCAGCCCGGCGTCCTCAGCCACTGCGAGCAGAACTTCTGCGTGCGCATGCACTGCCAGACGATGGCGTTGTAGATCGGTCTGCCGGTTGCGCGCTCCCAGACGACGGTCGTCTCGCGCTGGTTCGTGATACCGATCCCCGCGATCTCGTCCGGGGCGATGCCGCCACTCCCGAGCGCTCCGCGAATCACCTCCTGCGTGCGCGTCCAGATCTCGAGCGCATCGTGCTCGACCCAGCCCGGCTGGGGAAAAATTTGCGCGTGCTCCGCCTGCGCGGAGCGAACGGGCCTGCCGCCCCGGTCGAACAGAATGCACCGCGTGTTCGTCGTCCCCTGGTCGATCGCCGCGATATATTTTTTTTCGCCGCGCATGGTCATCCTTCGAGCGATGCGTCGCGGAAGGAGACGATGAGGTAGAACGACGAGGTCGCGCCCGCGTCCTGACGGCCCAACGAACGCTCGCCGGCGTAGCTGCTCCGCCCGCGCCTTGCCGTCATGGAAGCCGTTCCCTTCATCCCCTGCTCCGCAGAGAGGACTGCCATGTTCCACGCGATGCCGTCCCCCTGTTCTGCACAGTTCAGAAGCGCCTCGATCGCCGGGGCGAGCGTGTCGACCATCGTCTTGTCGCCGGGCGCGGCCTTGCCGAGCCGCATGACGCCGTCCAGCCCCTCTCGCATGGCGCATGCGAACGCCGCGAGCGGTACCTCGCGCTTGCCGGAGAGCTCCTGTGCCAACTTCATGAAGAACGTCCCGTACAGGGGGCCGGCGGAACCGCCGACGGCGCCCATGAGGGTCATCGCGACGTCGCGATAGAGCGAGCCCAGGTCGGCATAATTCTTTCCGCGAATTTTTTCCGCGGTGCGTTTCATCCCGCGATTCATGTTGATGCCGTGATCCGCGTCCCCGACCTCGGAGTCGAGGTCGGAGAGATGTTCCTTTCCGTCCTCGATCGATTTCGCCAGTTTTTCGAGTGCGCTGTGCGCCATCTCAAGAGTGAAGGCCACGAAGGTCCCCCCATTCATGCATAAAATCTTCCGACACAATTATAAACGATGAAACGGCGGCGGCAGCCCCATCAAAAAAAGAGAGACGAATGAAATCAAGCGCGAGCGGAAAGCGTTACGAGTCAAGCACGTCCGTTCAAATACAATCCGCACCGCAAATTTCTAAAATTTTTCAAAGGAGAGGTCCGCATTTTTCGGCTCTTTAATACGCCGTCCTACCGATAATATTTTGAAACGAAATCGATACCATAATGATACGCAATGGAAGTTCGATGAATGTTTTGGCGTTTTATCTCTCATGTGAATGCCATGCTGCTCTTCGCCTCGGGCATGTGGCTTCGAAAGATTCGTGCGGCTTTTCCAATTCCGTAAAAAAATATAAAGATATTTGAAGATCGATAAAATGCTTCAATAAACAACAAAAAATCACGTGAGAATAATGCACTCGTAAATATAGACAAAACGATTATTATTTGTTAAATTAACACTCTAAATTCGACGCATTCTTGCCGAAAGCAAATCGCCGTAAAATGCAAAATGAGTTCGAAATGCCTTGCTTTTTGTTGGCTTTTCTGCTAATTTTGTATGGTATAACCCTCTGGCGTGCGTATTTCAATTTACTTATCCTTTATATGTTTGCGAAATGCGCTCTCAGACAGGGCCGCAAAGGGACATCCGAACAGTTCATACTCGCGAGAGGAGAGAGCGATTTACGGCCGATATAGCAATTCAGTGAGAAGAAGCGGAAGCGATTACGAATTTGAGCGAAGAATCCGATCAGGCAAAGCAAACAAATGATCGATCACAGGAGGAGAAAGATATGCAGGGAGACAAATTGCTGGACGATATCGGCAGGCAGATTTTGAAGGCGTTGCAGGAGAACGCACGCATCTCCTTCAGCGAATTGGGCAGAAGAGTGGGCTTGTCCTCACCGGCGGTCGCGGAACGCGTCCATCGCATGGAAGAGGCGGGCTACATCAAAGAGTACCGGGCGATCGTCGATCAGGAGAAGCTCGGCTTCCCGATCACGGCATTCATCCGTGTGACCGCGGGCGTCGGCAGGCTGAAGGAAGCGGACGACATGGCGCGCACAATCCCCGAGGTCATCGAGGGGCACCACCTCACGGGGACGGACGGGTTCATCCTCAAGGTCGTCGTCGCGTCGGTCGGACACCTCGAGGAGATCATCAACCAGATGGGCAACTACGGACAGACCACGACGTCGATCGTCCTCTCGAGCCCCGTATCCTCGCGCGTATTGGCGCCGTATTTCCCGGTAAACAGTTAGAAAATCGCGACTCGAATCTCGCAAAAAGCACCATCTTGGTGTAAAATAAACCAAGAGATCCCCCAAGCGGCGGAACTGCTCCGCCGCTTGTTTTTTTGCGCGGGTGCGACGCACGAACATTGGCCGGAGGTAATGGAATGGATCACGACAGCAGACAGCAAAACCTCTTCGAGAAGATCATGCCACTCTCGATCGAGGAGGAGATCAAGCAGAGCTATCTCGACTACGCAATGAGCGTCATCGTCGGGCGCGCCATCCCCGACGCGAGAGACGGCCTCAAACCGGTCCAGCGGAGAATCCTCTACGCGATGCTCGAACTGGGCCTACGACACAACCAGTCATACAAGAAGTCCGCGCGCGTCGTCGGCGAGACGATGGGTAAATACCACCCACATGGAGACAGCGCGATCTACGGCACGATGGCGCGCATGGCGCAGAATTTCAGCATGCGCTACCCGCTCGTCGACGGCCAGGGCAACTTCGGCTCGATCGACGGCGACGCGCCCGCCGCGATGCGCTATACCGAGGCGCGCCTCGACTCGATCGGCGAGGAGATGCTCACGAGCATCGACGAGGAGACGGTCGATTGGATGCCGAACTTCGACGAGTCGCTCATGGAGCCGTTGCTGTTGCCCTCGAGCGTCCCGAATCTGCTGGTCAACGGATCCTCCGGCATCGCGGTCGGCATGGCGTCGAACCTGCCGCCGCACAATTTACGGGAGATCGTCGACGCGTGCTGCGCAATGATGGAAACCCCCGACATCGAACTCGCCGATCTGATGCGGATCGTGCCGGGACCGGACTTCCCGACCGGCGGCATCATCCTCGGCCGCGACGGCATTGCCGACGCGTACGCGACCGGCCGCGGCCGCATCGTCGTGCGCGGCAGGGCGGAGATCGAGGAG
>JAJDHV010000150.1 GCA_030266365.1 Synergistaceae bacterium OttesenSCG-928-I11
CGAGCGGGAACGGCACGCCCGTACCCGCCGTCAGCGCCGCCGTCGTCATGGGTTCTGCGTCGGTGTTGCCCTGAGGATTGCCGATTCCTGCCGTCTGCCCGGTTCCCTGGCTGTCGAACACGTTGTCGGATAAACGTCCCTTGGCGAACATTCCGATAAAACCGCCGACGTCCGCGGTTTTCGTCGTCGAATACGCAACGCGCCCCGCGGCCAGGCTGTCGCTTATAGTATTGTCATCGTAAGTAGTCATGGTCCCCGCGAAGCCGCCGACGCGGACGTCGTTCGCTCCCCCGACTGCGGTGACCGGGCCCGTGGCGAGGGATGCCGTTATTGCGCCCTCCTGCTGCGACCCGACGAGGCCGCCCGTGCCAAAAACAGGGTTTGTGCCGCCGAGCGACTCGACCGCGCAGGACGACGCGCAGGAGGTGACAGTGCCCATGTTAAACCCAACCAGGCCGCCGGCCAGTGCGCCTACCTCAGTCGTTTCGACGCGGCCGGTGGCAGCGACGTTCGCGATGCTGCCACCACTTGCAAGACGCCCGGCGAGACCGCCGACATATGGGAGTGAAAAGTCAGACTGCACGTCGACGTCGCGCAGGGCGAGGTCGTGGACGCTGCCACCGGAGCCGATAAAGCCGAACAGACCGGCGTATTTGATACTGGCTTCGACCTTCATGTTCGAGATGGTATGGCCGTCGCCGTCGAATGTGCCCCGGAACAGGTAGCTGCCGTCCCCGATCGGCGTCCAGTCGTACATGGAGCCGTTCAGGTCGATGTCGGCGGTGAGTTTGTAGTGTTTGTTTTCGTAGTTTTTATTGTCATTGTTGACTCTGTCCGCCAGATACGCCAACTGCCCCGGCGTGGCAATCAGGTATGGAGTGCCGGGGTTACCATTTCCGCCGTCAAAACCGGTCGCCAGCGTCCCGTCCCATACATCCGCCGACGCACCACCGGCGGAGGCAATCGTCAGCGCGAAGAGCGACAGGAGGCACAACAGGAACAACCTGCTTCGGGCGGAAAAAAATTTTTGGGGTTTCGCGCGGAAAGATTCTACGAGAGGTGACTTGACTTGACTTGACTTGAATATGAATACTGTTTTTGTTTCATCTGTGACAACACCCTTTCTTTTTTTGTTATGAAGCACCGCGTGCAGATATTTTATAATTTTTATCGCTTTTGGTCAACGAGCCGCGATTTTTCGCGTCGCACGCGCGCGAAGAAAAATTTCCGCCATCCGCCGGCGGCTGTACCGCTTCATCGCGGCGCGCAGTTTCGCGCCGCGATGCGCGGGCACCTTCGTCCGCGGTGTCTCGGTCGCAGCCAGCCCTTCGATTCCGTATCCCATGCCTTCACCCCCTCTTCTGAAAAATTCTCCATGGCGCTCGACGTCCCCTTTACAGTCTCATTGTTATCATTATTGATTTTACTATGACTTTTTGAGATGTAAACAGGCAGGGACGATACCGCTGCCGCGAGCCCGACGACCGCGTACACCCGCACGAGCCGCACCTGCACCACCGGATGTGCCAGCATCGGCGCAATCGCCCGCGCCACCGCCGCCACATCGTCGGCCGTCACGTCCGGCCGCACGTCTTTGATCCCGAACGTCCGCGTCCGCATCCGCCCGTCGGGGAAACAGCCGACGCAGAGCTGGAATTTGATTTTGCAGGAGATCAGAATGAATTGCGACATTTGTGTGTCCTCCTCTCGCAAAAATCCCGCGAAAAATTCCCCTCTACCCCTATAAAGTGGGTTCGTCCTGCCGAAAAGTAAACCCGCCTCCCCAAAAAACAGCGGGTTTCTTCATATCGACACATACTATTTGAATATATTATAAAAATTAATATACAAATATCACGCAACGGGTATAAAAAATCCATCGAACACGGAGCCCGGCGAAGGCTCGGCAAAAACGCGGCAAAATATTTTTTGTGCACTCTCCCGGCTTGACTAAAAATAAAAATCGACTATGATGCACCCATAGACTGTGGGAACGTCACGGGAGAAACTTCGCACATGCGCGGAGGGCCGAAGGGGCAAAGTCGTAAAGACCTAAACTCTCAGGCAAAAGGATCGTGACCGGACAGGCCTGTGAAGAGCACAAACGACACAGGGCAGACTTTTTTAAAAGTTTGCCCTGTGTTTTTTTATATTTTTATTTAACTTGGAGGTGTTGAGAATGTTTGAAGTCAACAAGGAAAATT
>JAJDHV010000151.1 GCA_030266365.1 Synergistaceae bacterium OttesenSCG-928-I11
TGACGAACTCCACGTCTTCGCCAGCAGAACAGCCCTCGTAGAACGACAGCGCGTTCTCTTCGAGAAAACGCCTCCTGAAAATCGTGCTCCAGATCCCGGCGTGAAATTTTTTTGTCAACAACATCACGACATAGTCTTGCGCATCGCGATTCATGTCGACCGGCAGGCGGATCGAATGCAAAACCGTCTCGCCGGTCCCCTCGTCGTACACTTTGTGTCCGCAGAATGCCAAGTCTCCGTCCTTCGCGCACACCGCCGCGCAAAGCCCGGAGATGTATTCTTTCTCCAGCAGGTCATCGGCGTCCACGAAGACGACATATTCCCCCTGGGCGACGCTCATTCCCGTGTTTCTTGCGGCGCTGACACCTCGATTTTTTTCATGCGTTTCCACACGCCACGCGAAACGCGCCGTTTGCAGAATATTCCGCACGACATCCCCCGTATCGTCGGACGAAGCGTCGTCCACGACGATGACCTCGATCGCCTCATAATCCTGTTTCAGAGCGGATTCCAGCGTCGATTCGATTTTTCCTGCCGCGTTATATGACGGAATCACGATACTGATCAGCGGGGACATCTCGACATCCTCCAGGCTACTCGCAAAACTCGCGTTCTTTTCATCGGTAGCCGTCCGAAATTTTGCATATTATGTACTATTATAGTGAGTAACCGCAACAAATCACAAGAGAAGGGGAATCATTCTTGAAGATACTCCACTACGCCGACTGCAACACGCTCTCCTTTCTCGTTCCGTGGCTTGGGCTCATGAAGGGGCTCTCGTCCCTCGGTGTCGATCAGGCGCTTCTTTGCAGGCCGGGCGGCGACGTCTCGCGCATCGCTCGCGAGCATGGGATCGAGACGTACACGTGGAAACCGGTCATCGCCGGGGCCCCCATCCTCAACCCGCAGTATGCGGCCTTGGTCCGCGGGATTCGGCCGGACATCGTCCACACCCGTCTGTCGTCCGCGGCGGGGATCGCCGGGCGCTGGGGGCGCTTCACCGGCATCCCGACGATTGCGACATTCGACAAACCGGCAAAGGGAAAATATTACGCCCGCGTCGACCGCTACATCTCCTGCGCCGAATGGCTCAAGAAGTACATGGTCGAGCACTCGGGGCTGGCCGCGGAGAAGATCGACGTCGTCTACAACTCCGTCGATGTCGCGAAATACGCGCGCGACGAGGCGGAGAGAAAAAAATTTCGCGTGGCGCACGGCATCGGCGACGACGAAAAAATTTTTTCCGGGCTCGGCATCTACATTCCACGCAAAGGCTTCGACATTCTGATCCGGGCCTTCGCCGCCGTCAGTCGCGAGAGAGAAAACCTGCGCCTCATGCTCATCGGCGACGGGGAGGAGCGGGCGAACTACATCGCGCTCGCGACTTCGCTCGGCGTTGCGGATCGAATCATCATGCCCGAAAAATTCGTCGCGGACGTGCGACCGTGGCTCTGGGCCTCGGACTACTACGTCATGCCGTCGCGCGAGGAGGGCTTCAGCATCGCCCTGCTGGAAGTCCTCGCCTCGGGCCTCCCCGTGATCGTGTCGGACATCCCCCCGTTCACCGAAATCATAGAGAACGGCTCGAACGGCCTCGTCTCGATAAAGGACGACCCCGATTCGTTCGCGCGCGCGATGAACGAAATGCTCGCCGTGAGCGGCGACGCCCTTGCCGCGATGACCGGCCGCTGCCTCGACATGATGAGGCACAACTTCACGAACGAGGCGATCGCCCGCAAGACGGTCGACGTGTACGAAAAAACCTTGAAGACGAAACAACATGAACGCGCCTGAAAACCTGCGAATCCTGCATATTCTCCCCGAGTTGACGGAGGGGGGGGGTGGAGCGCCACGTGCTCACTGTCGCGAACAGGCAGGTGGAATCGGGGCATCGCGTGTGGGTCGCCTCCGCCGGAGGCAGGCTGGTAGACAAGCTGTCGCGGCGGATCTGCCATCTCGAGATGCCCGTCGACCGGAAAAATATTTTCACCGGGCTTCGGTGCGCATCGAAGCTCGCGGGGCTGATTCGTGGCGAGAACATTCAAATTATCCACGCGCACTCCCGCGTCCCCGCCTGGATCGCTTATTTCGCGCGAAAACGTGCACCGGGCGCGCACTTCGTCTTCACCGCCCACGCTCTTTTTTCGAAAAATCTGGGGCTATGGCCCATTGCGCAGGCCGACGGGGTCCTCTGTGTAAGCC
>JAJDHV010000152.1 GCA_030266365.1 Synergistaceae bacterium OttesenSCG-928-I11
TGCGATCACCCATCAGAGCGTTCGCGTTGCGCGCGCCGGTCTCCGTCACGGTCGAAAGCGTGATTGCGCCGGAATAGCCACCCTCGCGCGCGACGGTGACGATCGGACTTGCCGCCTGCACCTCGCCGACCGAAACGGCGTGAATCCAGAGGTTGTTCCCGCCTGGCGCGAACGCAGCGCGAATCGCCTCGATCTTCGCCGCGTCGTAGATGCCGCACCGCTCGTCGAAACCGATCTCGTGGCCTCGTTTCAGGCTGTTTTTGATAAAAGGAAAGGCGACCGTTCCGGCCGCCTGATAGAGAGCGAGGATCATCTGCGAGCTACGAGACCCCAGCCTTCAATATTTCGTGCAGGTGAATGATACCGACTGGTTTTTCATCCCGAACGGCGATCAGGACCGAAATTTCAAGTTCCTCCATGATCCGCACAGCCTCGGTCGCGAGCCGATCCGGATCGACGACGCGCGGATTTTTCGTCATCCCCTCCTCGACGGGAATATCCATCGCTCCGACGCCGCGCCGCTCGAGCAGCCGGCGCAGGTCGCCGTCCGTGAAGATGCCGCGGATCGCGCCCACGTCGTCGACGACGATCGTGGCACCATAGCCTTTGCTCGTGATCTCGAAGAGTGCGTCGCGGACGCTCGCACCCACGCGCGTCACGGGTAGTTCGTCCCCCTGCCCCATCAGGTCCGAGAGCCGCAGCAGCAGACTCCGCCCAAGCGCGCCGCCCGGGTGGAAGAGTGCGAAATCCTCGGGGCGAAGGCCCTGCAACTTCGTCGAGATGCCCGCGATTGCGTCGCCGACCGCCATCTGCACGGACGTGCTGCTTGTCGGTGCCAGGTGCAGCGGGTCCGCCTCGCGCTCGACACTCGTGTCGATGTGGATGTCCGCGTTCTGCGCGAGCGTAGACCCTGCGCGTCCAGTCATCGCGATCACCGGCGCGCCGATGCGCCGGAAATACGGCAGGAGCGACACGACCTCCGCCGTCTCTCCGCTGTTGCTGATGAAGAGTCCGACGTCGTCCGGGCAGACCATGCCCAGATCGCCGTGCGAGGCCTCCGCCGCGTGCAAAAAAAAGGCGGGGATGCCGAGCGACGCGAACGTCGCCGCCATCTTCCGCCCCACATGCCCGGACTTGCCGAGGCCGGACACGACAACGCGCCCGCGGCATGCCGTGACGACACGCGCCGCCCGGACAAGTTCGCCGCCGAGGCGATTCGCGACCGCCTCGATGCAGCGTGCCTCCTCCAGGAGAACCTCCCTGCCGACGGACAGCAGCTCCTCGTCCGAACAGGGCGTCTCCTCCCGCTCCCACGGCAGTTTGTTCTCACCCGTCATCGTCGATCACCCCAATCGGTTCATCTAAAGTTCGCGGGGCGGAGCCCCGCGGTTTTATCTGTCAATTGGACCACGAAAGGTCGGCGAAACCGATGCCGCCGCGCACAACGCGGTCGATCGCGCACATCTCGTCGAGCAATCGTTCCATCCGCCCCAGCGGAACGGTGTTCGGCCCGTCGCTCTTCGCGCGGTCCGGGTCGGGGTGCACCTCCAGGAAAATCGAGTCGACCCCGATGCCAAGCGCCGCGCGAACAAGCGGCAACACCATTCGCCGGTCACCGCCGGTCGCATCCCCCATTCCGCCCGGCGACTGCACACTGTGGGTCGCGTCGAACATCACGGGGCAGCCAAGATCGCGCATAACCAAGAGCGAGCGAAAGTCCACGACGAGCCGATGATAGCCGAACATCGTGCCGCGCTCGCATAGGATGATATCAGTCGCGCCGCCCTCGCGACACTTCTCCACGACGCTCTTCATGTCCTCGGGTGCGAGGAACTGCGCTTTTTTCACATTCATCGGCCGCCCCGTGTGGGCGGCGGCGACGAGCAGGTCCGTCTGCCTGCACAGAAACGCGGGGATCTGGAGCATATCCGCGACTTCGGCCACCGGGGCAGCCTGATACGGTTCGTGAATGTCCGTCACGACGGGCACGTCGATTTCTTTTTTGATGCGCGCGAGCCATTCGAGCCCCAAGTCGAGCCCCGGCCCGCGCTCCGAACGGATCGACGTCCGGTTTGCCTTGTCGAACGAAGCCTTGAAGACGTAGCCGAAACCGCGACGGGCGCACGCTTCCTTCAATGTCTTCGCCACGAGCAGCCCCAGCTCGAGCGATTCGAGCATGCAGGG
>JAJDHV010000153.1 GCA_030266365.1 Synergistaceae bacterium OttesenSCG-928-I11
GAAACGCTGGAGTCCGCCTTTCCCTCCACGGTCACATTGATTGGAGACGTGTACGCCGTGGCGGTTTGGGTCACTGGTTCGGGCTGCGGCTCTTCCTCCAGTTCATCCGCCGCACGAGCAATCTTGATTGCTTCGGTTGTAAACGCGAGTCGATATGCGCCCGTGTCGGAGGCCTCGGCGCTCGCCTTCGTGTACGCGGCGCCCGTTGCACCTGCGATGTCCTTCCACGCCTCGCCATCCTGTTTCTGCCACTGCATGACGCGCGTGTTATTTTCCGGCAAGCTGCCGGTCAGTTCGAGTTTCAGCGCATCTCCGACCGTCAGGGCGACCGGCCCCTGCGTGATCGTGTTCACCGTGCTGCCCGCGGGGAAATACTCGGAAAGGAGCTTGGTCGTGTACTTCGTCGCGTCGGGGACGAGGACAATCACGGCGCGGTCTGCACCTTCCTTTATCTCCCACTCTGAGAGGAATGTGCTCAAACCTCCCTGCATCGTCGGCGGCGTCGCGCCGAGCTCGATCAGGCGAAGGTTAAGGCAATAAGAAAAAGCTTCGTTACCAATTTCTGCCGCCTTCGGCAGGGAAACGGAGGAGAGGTTTTCATTATAAGCAAACGCGTCATCGCCAACCGTCGTCACATCCGGCGCCGAGATGGAGAGAAGGCGCCCACCCTCGAGATAAAATGCCCTATCCGGTATCTCTATCTGTCCGTTCGAGAATTTGAGGTGGAAACCACGCTCACCTTCCCACACTTCCCACAACATATCGTTGAACTCACCAAACGCATACCAAGCGTTGGGGTTATTTGCGCGCAAACCACCCCAGTCTTCCGGTATGGGTATAGGTGCCCCGGTGATTTCGATCGTGTCCCCATCTTGAAACGCAGCCACAAACACTTCGTTCGTCAACTTCGTAACCAAATCTCCGGCGTCGATCTTGTGCGTCGCCGCCCACGCACCCGTCGCAAGCAACGCCCACAACACCGTCATGCACAGCACGACACCCGTTTTTCTCCACTTACCGCTGAACCGTTTCATCATACACAAAACCCCCTTGTTTTTTTACGGGCCGACCGTATCCCAAAGGATGGGATACAGCAAACCCGCTTGTGAAACTATATCACATGCTTCCCTCAAACTTCAATGAAAGAAAAATGAACACATAAAATGCATGAATATAGAAAGACGCCAATGTTTCACGGCAGACAAGCCACAAAAAAAACGCGGGGAAGCCCCCGCGATTTTTTTATGGCTTTTATTCGTTTGTTACCTCCCCGGCCCCTTCTCCGCTCCTGTGCCCGACTTCTGCTTGAAGAAGGTCTTGAACCACTTCGAGACGTCCTTGGGGAGGATGCGGTAGCCCTTGCGCTCCTTCGAGATCCAGAGGAAGTAGTCGTTCGAGAACTGGTCCTGCAAACCGCGGATGCCCTTGCCCTTGTTCTGCTTCAGGAGCGAGAACGTGTCCTTGAGCGTGCGGTCCTCGTCGTTGTCCCAGCGGAACGCGGCGAGCGCGAAGCTGAACGCCTTCACGTCCGAGACGACGTCGAAGATCGGGATGATCAGGCTGTTGTCCGCCCAGTCGTAGACGCCCAGCCCCTGACCGGGAACGAGGATGACGCGCGGGATGCCGTACATGCGGATGCGCGAGGCGCGCAGCATGTCCGGGTCGAGCGGCGTCAGGTCCATCATGATCTCGCCGGCTCGCTTTAGCGAAATGGGGGCGTTCTTGTTCTGGCAGAGCGGGGAGGTGTCCACGCGCGCCTGTCGCGCGCAGAGCATCATGAAGTCCTTTTTGTTGTTGAGTCCCTCGCGCAGCTCCAACTTCAGCGCGGGAACCCCCTGTCCCTTGTATTTTTTGGCAGCCATCTCCACGCGTGTCTTCCAGCGATCGGCCTCGTTCATGACGTGCACGATCATGCTCGCGAGGAATTTCGTACGGTCGTGAAGCGACAGGATGTTCTGGATGATTTTGAGCGACTGGTCGAGGGCTTCCTTCTGCTCGCCCGGCTCTTCCTTCTCCTTCAGGCTCTCCGCCGTTGCCTCACTGTCCTCGTACTCCTGTTCGCCATCTTCCTTTGGGGCGGACGTTTCAGCCGCGACAGCCGCTTTGGGGCGCGGGCTCTTCGGCCCGGCGATCTCGGCGAAGGGGTCGAAGTCGTCCTCTTCCTTCCGTGGCTCCTCGGGC
>JAJDHV010000154.1 GCA_030266365.1 Synergistaceae bacterium OttesenSCG-928-I11
ATGATCGTCAACAACCTACATCGAGCGGGAGGCCATCTACTTCGGCGATCTGATCGCGGAGATCGGGGCCACGATCGCGTTAGGTTTCCCGCTTCGCCTGACGCTGCAAAGCGGCAAAAAATTCCAAATCGCCCCATATCGTCTCTCATCGGACAAACTGTCGATCTACAACTATCTGATCGGGTACATATGTCCCATGACACAGGACGAGGCGGCGCAGTCGAAAATCGGCTCCTTCCGCATCTCCCGGATCGCGTCAGTTCAACCCGTTCGCACAATGAGGGTCGAACTGTCGGAACAGCAGAGGGAGCGACTCGAGGACGAAATTTCCCGAAAGGGCGCGCCATTTCTCGTGGAGGAGGCGTCTGAGATCGTCATAAAGCTTTCGGAGGAGGGTGTCCGGAAGTATCACGCCCAACTCCATTTGCGCCCCCGGTATTTGGAAAAGCGCGACGGCGATCGATACGTCTTCCATTGCACGGAGAGACAGGCCGAGTATTACTTCCAGAAGTTCGGCAGGGACGCGGAGGTCATCTCGCCCGCCCATCTGCGGGAGCGCTTCATCCACTTCTACTCGGACGCGTTGGAAATGTATTGATACCAAGTTGCGGTCTAAAGATTGCTTATTAGCGTTATACGCGCACACTCGAAGCGATTTCTCCGCTGTACCCTTTAGGCCTTTGATTTCAGATTGGTATTGAAGCCGCAATCAGGATGGCCGTTGGAGGAAAAAGCGCACAGATGCGGGGAAACCTCGCGGAAAAGACGCCCGTTGACGATGCGGGCACGAGAGAGACAGGGAGGCGTGGATATGATTGATTTCCTGGAGGACGTTATGACGGGGGCGTCGGTGGGTGCCATGATCGGCGGAGCTGTCTCTGTCTTGATCGGCGGCCCCGTTGGACTGGCCGCGTATGCGCTCGCCACGGGGGTTAGCGGCACGGCAATCGGGACCGTCGTCGGCGGGGCCGCAGGAGCGATTGGGAATGTCTCGAGTCGGGAGGGCGACTAGGTTGGAGCGAGCCGCACCGATGTGCAGGACAAAAAGGGCGAGCCCGAGTTTCGGGTTCGCCCTTCTGATGTGATGCGTTGTTACGCTTTCGCGGCAAGCCTGTAGACATCTCGACTTTCCCCTGTTTGTCCCGTTTCCGCTTGACTTTGTTTTTCTTCTTTGACAGAATATGCACAAGTTCTCAGGGCGGGGTGAAAGTCCCCACCGGCGGTAATCCCAAAATGGGAGAGTCCGCGTGCCGCTCCCGGCTTCGGGTGCGGTCGATCCGGTGAAATTCCGGAACCGACGGTCACAGTCCGGATGAAAGAGAATATCCCCGACATGCGCACCCGTGCGCGTGTGGGCCATATGGTATTCGCCCTGATTCTGGCTTTTTTACGAAGGAGGTAAAAAGATGAGCCGGAATCTTTTGTTTTGTGGAGCGCCCGAGGAGCGCGTAGAGGCGGCGTTGTCGTCGCTGCGCGCGGGCAAGGGGGTCGTCGTCGTGGACGACTTCGACCGCGAGAACGAGGGAGACCTCATTTTCGCAGCGGAAACCCTGTCGGAAGAGCAAATGGCATTGCTCATTCGGCGATGCAGCGGCATCGTCTGTCTCTGCATCACGCCGGACCGGGCGCGGGCGCTAGACCTGCGTCCGATGGTGGAGGAGAACACCAGCCGCTACGGCACTGCCTTCACCGTCACCATCGAGGCGGCGGAGGGCGTGACGACGGGCGTCTCCGCACACGACCGGGTGCGCACAGTCAAGGCGGCGATTGCGGACGACGCGAAACCCGCCGACCTCAACCGACCGGGCCACGTCTTCCCGCTCGTCGCGAGGCCCGGGGGCGTGCTGGAGCGCGCGGGACACACCGAGGCGACCGTCGACCTGATGAAGCTCGCGGGCCGCAAACCGGCGGGCGTCCTCTGCGAACTGACGAACGACGACGGCACGATGTGCCGCCTGCCCGAGATCGCCTCGTTCGCCGAACAGCACGGTCTCCCCGTACTGTCGGTCGAGGATATCGCGGGGTATTGGCGGAGAAAAATATGAAATCAAAAGGAGGAACCCCAGACAACAAGGGGTTCCTCCTTTTGGGCTTGGCCATGTCATTTTTTCCGTATTACAGCGACACCGGTCGCATCTTTGCCAAAAAGTGGCGCAGG
>JAJDHV010000155.1 GCA_030266365.1 Synergistaceae bacterium OttesenSCG-928-I11
AGAGAAATTGTGAAAGCGCAGGACGACGACATAATGATCGGTATTCCACATGTTCTTTTTCACCGTAGCAAGATGATGCGAGAGCAATGCGTGAATTTTTACGACAAGTGGGGCACTCGGAACGCCGGATTGGTCGTCGGTGCGATCGATATTTTCAAGAGTTATTACGATAACGGTTTTACCATGCTTTATGCGAACTACTACGGCGTGGATTGCGCTGCATATTTTGCGAAAGTGAGGAAGATCTGGGATGCCCGCGATATCGCGATAATTTGTGGGCAGACCGTTTTTGACAAAATCGCGAATAACATATTCGATAATGCCAAGAGCATTCAGTATCTTTACGCCCCTTCCCAAAATGCTTTTGCCCAATACGAGGATATCCTGAAAAATGCAGAGAAGATCGATAAAAGCGTGCTGATCATTGTTATTCTGGGGCCGACCGCCACAGTGTTGGCGTACGATTTGGCAAAAAAAGGATATCGTGCGCTTGATCTCGGGCACATCGCTAAAGATTATGATTTTTACACAAGAAAAGACGCCAAACTCACTCGCTTTTTTGCGCCGGATTGAACATACCCAAACAAACAAAGGGGCGGAGGGTTTTCTCCCCCTCCCTGCTCCCATTGTTTCGATGATGTATAATCACGAACATGCTGCGGTAAAAACCATTGCCACTTCGCCTAGAGGAGCCATATGCCACGCGCTCCCGATATCGGAATGTCTATAAATTTTTACAGGAGGCGATCTACCATGAATCGAACCGACTTCTACATCGACGATCACGCCGTTCTCTTCGCGTGTCTTACCGAGCGGGCGATCAAGGCGTTTGGCAACCGGGGACGGATGGCGGTTATCGAAGGGGTTTCCATCTATTGCAGGGAGCGGGGTTTGCGCATGGCCATGCGTTGCCTTGCGGATGGCGAGCCGCTGTCGGGCAAGAACTATGTCCTGTACGGCGAGTGGGCGGACGAGCGCGGCTGGTCGAAATCCGTGCGCGTCGCGACGAACCCGAATCTTCGGACGAATATGACCGTCTGCGGTTGGTGCGATACATGGAAGAAGTACGATCTGCTCAAGTACGGGGCCGTTTACTGCGATTGGGCGGACGAAAACCTCGTATACGGCTTCAACCCGGAGCTGAAACTCGTGATGGGCAACGTCATGTCACGTAGCGACGGGCCGTGCGAGTTCGACTGGGTCAGCTGCACGTTCGAGGACGACGCGGAAGCGGCGGCGATGGCTGCCCGGCGTGCGGAGCTCATTCCGCGCGTTACGAAGGATTTTCTCTATCACACTGCACACGTCCTCTCGGCGTTCCGGCGGGTGTTTTTGCTCTCGTTCGGTCTTGTCGAAGGGCGCGCTCTGGTCGACGGGGCACTTGCGCGCTATGGCGAACTGCTCGGAGATGAGAAAATCGCCGCACTGGAAGAGGAGTCGCGGAAAAATTTCCTGGAAGTGTGAAGACGAAGGCAAACGCTTTTTTCGAATCGACGAATGACTTGTGAAGCTTGGAGCGTGATTCAGACTCGCGCTCCAAGCCTCACAATACTTCCTCCAGCAGCGCCTCCCAGTCCCGTGCTGCCGATTCCGGCGAGAAGTCGGGCAGCATGCGTTCGCGGAGTTCACGCGTCGCGGACGCGATCCGATCCTGGTCCCAGTTTTTATACAGATCCACGAGCTCTTCCAGCACGACCTCCGGGTTCTCCGGCAGATAGAACTTGCCGCCCCGCTCTCCGTAGTAGCAGTCCACCGCTTCTTCCAGATTGTCCGGCGTGATCAGGCCGAACCAGTTGCCGCTCATAGCGACGATCGGGCGATTCGAGAGAATCGCCTCGATGCCGCAGGTCGAGCCGCCGCACACGGCGGTCGATGCCCGGATCCACGGTGCCGGGTCGGTCTGGTAGCCGACGGTTCGTATCACCCTGCGCCCGGCGCGCGCGTTCGCGACAGCGGCTTCGCGCACGAAGAGCATGCGCCGCCAGCCGCCGCCCACCACGGTGATTTCGAGTGAGGGAATGTCCCGCATGAGCCTGCGGGCGTTCTTCACGACCGTGAGCTGGCCGAGGAATTTGTAGCTGCTGAGCCGCCCGAGGCAGAGGAGGCGAAACGGGTCCCTCGGCGGGACGGGC
>JAJDHV010000156.1 GCA_030266365.1 Synergistaceae bacterium OttesenSCG-928-I11
TCCACGACGAGCGGTTTGCCGGACTCGGGGCTCATGCTGCTCTCCACGGTCACGTTCACGCTTTGGAACGTCTGCTTCGTCGCGAGCATGTCGCGAATCTGCTGGGCGATCTCGAACGAGCTGCGCGTCCGATATTTTTTCTCGGTGACGCGGAGCGAGACCGAGCCGACGTTTGCCCCGTCGTCGCCGAAGATCGCGTCGAAGCCGGAGTCGTCCTCGCCGTCCTCGCCGTACATATAGAGCAGTTCGGGGACGTTCGCCCGCACCCACTCCATGATGTCGCGGACGAGCGCGTCCGTCTCCTCCACGCGGGTGCCCTGCGGAAGCTGGAACGCGACCTCGATGCGGCCGCTGTCGGTCTCCGGCGTCAACTCGGTGCCGATGTACCCGAAACCCTTCACCGTGAAGACCATGAAGAGTACGGCAGCCCCGAGCACGACGAGCTTATGGTCGAGCGACCAGTCGAGAATGTTGCGAAACGCGCGCTCGAGCCAACGCAAAAATTTTTCGCTCCAGCGGTGGATGAAGAGGTTGTCCTCTTTGACGCTGCGCATCCGGCTCGCGAGCATCGGGACGAAGCTGATCGCGACGAGGAACGAGCAGAAGAGCGACGAAACCATGACCGCCCCCAGGGACGAGAAGAAGACGCCGACCATGCCGCCGATGAAGAAGAGCGGCATGAGCACGACGACGGACGTCGAGGTCGAGCCGATCAACGCGCCGCCCACCTCGGACGCACCGAGCATAGAGGCGATGTCCTTGCGCTCGCCCAGCTCCATGTGGTGCATGATCTGGTCCATCGAGACGACTGCGTTGTCGACGACGAGGCCGACTGCCATCGCAAGTGCCATCAATGTGAAGACGTTCATGCTGTAGCCCAGAAGCCACATGACGATGCATGTCATGAGGAGCGAAACGGGGATCGAGATGCAGACGATGACCGAAGCCCAGAACCGCTTCATGAAGAGCCACGTGATGACGAAGACGAGGACGAGTCCCTCGAACAGCGTGCTGGTCAGGCTTCGGATCGAATTGTTGATCTCGTCGGCCTGGCTGAAAAAAATCTGGTAGTGGGCGTCCGCCGGAAAGCGGTGCATCATCGCGTCGATGCGGCGGCCGACGCGCGTGATGACGTCGACGGCGTTCGCGTCGTTGTTCTTGAAGACGATGAGAATGATGGACTCCCTCGGCGGATTCTTCGGGTCCGCGGACCAGGAGAATTCGTTCTGCTCCTTGAAGTTGTCGCGGATCGAGGCCACATCGCGGAGGTAGATCGGCATGCCGCCGCGAGATGCGACGATCACCGTCTCCATGTCCGCGATGTTCTGGAAGCGCGCGGGCATGCGGACGCTGTAGTTCGTCGCGCCGTCCTTCAAGGAGCCCGCGGGCATGTTGATGTTCTCGCGCTCGATCGCGTTTACGATCTCCTGCGTCGACAGCTTGTACGCCTCCAGCTTGGACGGGTCGAGCATGACCGAGATTTCTCGCTGCAAACCGCCCATGACCATGACGTTGCCGACGCCCGCGACGCGCTGGATCTGTTCCTTCAGCGTGTCGTCGACGAACTTGTACAACCCGGGGAACGACTCCTCGGCCGTGATGACGGACGCCATGATCGGGATGTTGCTCGTCGACATGCGGAAGAGCATCGGTTCCTCGATGTCCTCTGGCAGGTCGCGCTTCGCCAGGTCGAGCTTGTCGCGCACGTCGCCCATGCGGACGTCCAGGTCCGTCCCCCACTCGAACTCGAGTGTGACGGCGCTGACGTTGTTCAGCGATTTGGACGTCATGTCCTTGATCCCCTCGATGGACGACATGTTGTCCTCCATCGTCTTCGTCACGCGCTGCTCGATGTCGCTGGGGCTTGCACCGTTCCAGACGGTGAGGATGGTGATCTGCGGAATGTCCATCTTCGGGAGCATGTCGATGCTCAGGTTTTGCAGCGCCATCGCCCCGATCAGCAAAATCGCGACGAGGAGGCAGGTGAACGCCACCGGCTTCCTCACCGCCATATTCGGGATTTTCATCAGTCGACGACCTCTACCCTGACGTTCTGCTCCTCCAGCCGCTCCGACTGCGTCGCGATGACCCTGTCGGACGTCGCGACGCCCGTTGTGATCTCGA
>JAJDHV010000157.1 GCA_030266365.1 Synergistaceae bacterium OttesenSCG-928-I11
CGTCTGTGCGACGAATATATGCGAGAGCGCGAAGATCGCGCTCGTGAAGATTACGGAGAAGAGCGCGGAAAATTTTTTGTTGAAGAGCGGCTGCACCCACCCGCGGAAAAAAATCTCCTCGATGATGGCTGCCGCCAGCCCGGAGGCGGCGAGATCGAGCGTGCGCATCGGCGCGCTGTGCCGCGGCAGGTTTTCGACCGGCCAGTGGATCGACAGGTATGTGAGCGGAATCAGCAGCACCGCCGTGACGAGCAGGCACTCGAAGAAGCTGCGCCTTGTAAGTTTCCACGACAGGCCGTACGACTCCGGCGTCTCGTGCCGGTATCTGCACCAGAGGAACGGCGTATAGACGAGCGCGAGCCCCGCCGCTGTCGGGATAATGTTTCGGAGGATGAAATCCACGGGTAGTGCGTCGGATCAATCGCCGCAGTCTGTGCAGAGCCCGTAGAGGAAGAGTTCGGCGTTCGTCACGGACGAGATGTCTGCGTGGGCAACCGCGGCGTCGATGCACTCGAAGTCGATCGGCACGTCGACGATCCGCTTGCATCTGCGGCACATGAAGTGACCGTGCGGCGAGGTGACCGGGTCGAAGTAGATCTTCTTGTCGTCGATGGAGAGGATGCGGATGACGGACGCGGAGGCCAGGAGCTGTGTCGTGCTGTACACGGTCGCGATGGAGAGCGTGGGGTAGTCCGGTTTGAGTTCGAGAAAGATCTGCTCCGCCGAGGGGTGGTCCGTGCGGCCCTCCAGCGACTTCATGATCGCCACCCGCTGCGACGTGATCTTCGCTCCCGATTCCTGCAACAGTTTGACTCCCTTTTCGAGTGTCAGCATCCGACGTCCTCCTTGCGATCGAATGGATCCGATCGTAAATTCAAAATGTTTTCAATTCGTCTTATTATATACCGATTCAACCGCGAACACAACAAAAAATACCCCGGCGACGGGGCGCGGGGTATGGGTTCGAAAGATTTTGGCGAAGCGCGCGGTGCAAATCGCTATTTTGGGACGCTTTCTTCGTGGTGCGACAGCGTCAGGAAACGATTCAGCTTTTCCATCAGGTCGCGCACGTCGATGGGTTTTGCGACGTGTCCATTCATGCCGGCAGCGAGGCAACGGTCGACGTCCTCCACGAAGGCGTTCGCCGTCATGGCAAGGATCGGCACGGTGCGCGCGTCCTGTCGGTCGCACGCGCGTATCCTGCGTGTCGCCTCGATGCCGTCCATGTGAGGCATCTGCATGTCCATCAGGATCAGGTCGTAGGCATCGTCCGACTTGGTGAAGGCCGCAACCGCCTCCTCACCGTCCCAGGTGCAGTCGATCGAAACGCCGGTCGGTTCGAGGAGACTGCACAAAATTTCCTGGTTCAGATCGATGTCCTCCGCGACCAGGATCCGCTTGTCCGCCCAGTTGTAGGTGCCGTCCTCCATGGACTCCTCCGTGTGTTTGACCGTCGTCCCCGTCTGCTCGACGATGGCGTCGAAGAGGTAGGAGGGGAGGACTGGTTTTGCCAGAAAGCGGGTGAGGTTTGCCTCAGCAGCGAGGTCCTTCAGGTCGGGCCACTCGGATGACGGGCACATGAGGATCACGCGCGTTGGGTCGCAGTGCGCCCGAATTTCCTCGAACGTCCGGGAGAGTTGTCCGTCGTTGCCGTCGCGCGCGTGACACCCCCAGAACACGGCGTCGTACGGCGTCCTGTTTTCGGCGGCGTGGCGCAGGAGAGCCACGCCAGTTCGGTCGTCCCCGGCGGTGTCGCAGGACATGTGGAAGTGCTCGATCATGCGACCGCACGCCGCAAGGGTGTCCCCGTCCTCGTCCATCAACAGCACGCGGACGCTGGCTGCATGCCTGCGGGGTTCCGCCGCGATTGCAAGCGGCACGCCCAGGCCGACGCCGACTTCGAAGGTGAAGCTGGATCCCTCGCCCGGCAGGCTCTTGACGTGAATGTCGCCCCCCATCAGGTCGGCGATTTTTTTGCAGATGGCGAGCCCGAGCCCCGTGCCGCCGAAACGGGCGGTAATATTGGAGTCCGCCTGTTCGAACGATTGGAAGAGCCGTTTCTGGTCGGCCTCGGAAATCCCGATGCCGGTGTCGCGCACTGCGATG
>JAJDHV010000158.1 GCA_030266365.1 Synergistaceae bacterium OttesenSCG-928-I11
CGGACGGCGACAAGATGACGGCCGCGACCGAAGCGGACGGCGTCGCGTGCAATTCCGGCCAGTTCGACGGACTTCCCTCAGCGCAGGCGATCCAAAAAATCGGCGCGTGGTTCGAGGAGAACGGGTGGGGCAAGCGCGAAACGCAGTACCGCCTCCGCGACTGGCTCATCTCCCGTCAACGCTACTGGGGGACACCGATTCCCGTCGTCTACTGCGACAAGTGCGGCGTCGTCCCGGTTCCGGACGACCAACTCCCGGTCGAGTTGCCGCTCGACGCGAAAATCCCCGAGAAAGGCGGCAACGCACTGCTGAACTGCCCGGACTGGATCAACACGACCTGCCCGAGCTGCGGCGGCCCTGCGCGACGAGAAACGGATACGATGGACACGTTCATCTGTTCGTCCTGGTATTTCTTCCGTTACCTTTCGCCCGGCTTCGATCAGATGCCCTTCAAGCGCGAGGACGCGGACTACTGGATGCCGGTGGACCTCTACATCGGTGGGATCGAACACGCGTGTCTGCATCTGATCTACGCGCGATTCTTCACCAAGGTCATCTCCGACCTCGGCCTGATTTCGAAGGATATGCGCGAACCCTTTACCGGCCTTCTGACGCAGGGGATGGTCATCAAGGACGGCGCAAAAATGTCCAAGTCGATCGGCAACGTCGTCGACCCCGACGAGATCATCAAAAAATACGGCGCGGACACGGCACGACTCTTTATCCTCTTCGCCGCCCCGCCGGACAAAAGTCTGGACTGGTCCGACAAGGGCGTCGAAGGAGCAAGCCGTTTCCTGAATCGCGTATATCGCCTCGTGGACGACAAAACGGACGGTATTCGCAACGCCTCACGCAAACGCGCCTCGATGGATGTGTTGGCGACAGATGTGCAGCGGGACCTGAAACGCCTCATCCACTCGACGATCGACCGCGTGACCCGCGACATCCGCGATGAACGCCAGCTCAACACCGCTGTCGCGCGCATGATGGAACTGTCGAACGGGCTTGTCTCTTACAAACCGCTCGACAACACGGATTGGGCGCTGTACCGCGAGGGCGTCGAGGCCCTGCTGCTCTGCCTCAACCCCTTCTGCCCGCATCTTTGCGAAGAGCTGTGGGAACGGATCGGCAACACGGACTACCTCGCGACATGCGCCTGGCCGACAGTCGAGGAGCGCGCGCTCAAGGTCGACCGGGTGACGGTTGTCCTGCAAGTCAATGGAAAGGTCCGCGAACAATTCGAACTCGAACCGGGACTGGGCAAGGACGAGCTTGCGTCGCGCGTAATGTCGATGGACGCGACGAAGGCCCGCATCGAGGGCAAAGAGATCGTCAAAGTCATCGCCGTCCCCGACAAACTGGTCAACGTCGTCGTAAAGGGATAGGAATCGCCGGTGCCGCACGTCCACATCCTCCCGGCGGGCGGCAACGCACAGCGCCGTCTGCTGGAGACGACGCTCAAGGCATATGCGGCAAAAGGATATGAAGACCTCAAACGTCAGGAGGGGGGCGACTGGGCCTCCCTCCTGACGGAGAACAGCGGGGGAGGGCTCTTCGACGAACGCAGCGCGATCGTCGTGGACGAAGCGGAAAAACTGGGAATGCTCCCCGAACGCTATGCTTCGTTGCTCGAACCCCCGACGGCAACGACAATGATCCTGCTTGTCTGCAAAACCGAAACCGCTGCCCCCATTCCCAAAACACTCCTGCCAAAATGCACACTGACCAAGGCGGCCGAGCCCTCTCCGTGGTCGAGGGAGCGAGACGATATCGTCATCGCAGCGGCGCGCGCACATGGCGTGTCCGTCGCCCGCGATGCCGTCTCGCTCATGAAGGAGCTCTTCGAAGACACAGGGGAGCTCGCGAGTGAGACGGAAAAACTCGCGCTTCACTGCCTCGTCGCAAAAAAACGAGAAATCACCCGCGACGATATCGAAGCGCTCTGCCTCTCCGACGGCGGGAAAAATTTGCTCAAATTGCTCGACGGCATCTGCGTGGGCAAGGAACAGGAAACGCTTGCGGCGCTGGATGCATTGCGCAAAGGATCCGAGCTTCTCCCGCTTCTGTCCGCCATACACAACCGGATCCGTCTCGCTTTA
>JAJDHV010000159.1 GCA_030266365.1 Synergistaceae bacterium OttesenSCG-928-I11
GGAGGGGGCTGGCGGGCTGGAAAAACTGAGCGTGAAGGCAGCACAGGCGGCGAAGGGCGCCGGTTACCCGCCATCGACGAAAAAATTCAAGGCCCATCTCACGCTCGCCCGCGCGCGCGGCGACGGAGGTCCGATGCCGCCGGAGGTCGCCGCGGTGTTGGACGACGCCCCGACCGTCTCCTGGACGTGCGACCGCGTCACCCTGATGAAGAGCCTTCTGACGCCGAAGGGACCGATCTACACCCCCATCCGGACGTACGAGCTCTAGTCCGGTTTGCGCAACGCCGGACTATCCTCTATGATGGACACAATCGTTGCTGGAGGTGTCGGATTTGTCGCAAAAAAATAAAACGGAAAAGAAACCCTCGGTTGCTGGGGCGGAGATCACGCCCCTGCGGCGGGCGAGCGGGCGCAGTCTCGCGGTTGCGTCGTTTTCCTGCGGGACGTGCGTCATGGTTCTCGAGATGGCGGGGTCGCGCGTCGTCGCGCCCTACATGGGGACGTCGCTCGTCGTCTGGACGTCGCTGATCGGGATCGTCATGGCGAGTCTCACGCTCGGCTACTGGGCCGGGGGTAGGGTCTCCGACCGGCGGCCCGATCCGGGACTGCTCGCGAAGATCATCGGCGGGGCGGCGTTCTTCTCGCTTCTCGTCGGAATCGCGGCGAACCCGCTGCTGGGCCTGCTGTCGCGCAACGTGCGCAACGTCTACGTCGGATCGGTGATCGCGTCGATCTGTCTCTTCGCGGTCCCGAGCGTCCTCCTGGGCATGGTGTCGCCCTTCATCGTGCGGCTCGCCATGCACAACCTCGGCTCGGCGGGGAGCACCGTGGGAAAATTTTCCGCGCTCTCGAGCGCGGGGAGCATCCTCGGGACGTTTTTGGGAGGCTTCGTCCTCATCTCGTTTCTGTCGAGCCAGGCGATCCTCTTTCTCGTCGCCGTTGTGCTCGGGCTGACCGCCCTGCAACTGCACGCGGCGGCCAAAAAAATTCTGCTGCCGCTGGTTGTGCTGGCAGCGGGACTCGGAATTTTGAGCGAGGCAGGTGCCATGCCGATGACCCCGGACGGGATCAACATCGAAACGCCGTACAACACCATCCGCATCATGGATACGAACGTCTGGCTGACGAACCGCGAGGTCCGCATCCTCCAGACCGACCCGATGGGCGCGCAGAGCCTGATGTACCTCGACGCGCCGGACGAGCTCTACAGCGACTACACGAAGTTCTACGACCTCGCGTTTCACTACAAGCCGGACGCGAAACGCGTGCTGATGCTCGGTGGGGGCGGCTACTGCGTGCCCCGGCACCTCGGCGCGACGCGCCCCGACGTGGCGATCGATGTCGTCGAGCTCGACCCCGGCATCACGAAGGCGGCGCGCGACTACTTTCACCTCGCGGACCGGCCGGACCAGCGCATCTTCCACGAGGACGCGCGCATGTTCGTCAACCGCGAGTCCGCGCGCGGCGAGCTGAAATACGACGCCGTCTTCGAGGACGTCTTCGGCTCGGCCTACAGCATCCCCTTCCACCTGACGACGACCGAGTGCATGGGCGCGATCCGCAGCCTGCTCGCCGACGACGGTGTGCTTGTGATCAATATCATCTCCGAGATCCACGGCGAGCTCTTCGCGGGCATCTACTCGAGCATCGCGGCGCACTTCCCCAATGTGATGATATATCCCGCGACGTACCCGAACAGCGCCGCCGTGCGGCAGAACGTCATGATCGTGGCGCTCTGCTCCGAGACGATCCCCGAGCGCGCGCCGGAGAGCGACTACATGGCCTCGCTGCTGGCGCACCGCTGGACCGCGCCGTACGAGCCGCGGATCGCGGCGTTCACCGACGCGTTCGCGCCGGTGGAGAAGTACTCGCTCATCCGCTGATTTTTCCCTTTTCGAGATGAACGCGAAAAAAATCGCCGTCTACGCCGTCCTTCTGCTTACGCTCGCGGGGACGGCGTTTGTCGTGCACGAGGTAAGGATGGCGAACGAGGTCGTCCGGCACCCCGAGCTCTTCTCGGGCGAAGGGGCGCGTCCCGCCGTGCGCGAGGACGCGACGTTCGCGAAACCCCCACCCGGCAAGCGGGAAAAA
>JAJDHV010000016.1 GCA_030266365.1 Synergistaceae bacterium OttesenSCG-928-I11
CGTGGAAAATATTGTTCGGGAAGTGTTAAAGTCGGGTTCTAGCATACGTCGACAGGCAAATACATGAGGAGATGAAGACATTCGGCCCTTGCCGAAGGCGTAAGTTCTTTGCGTACAAAAAAAGAGTGAAGCCGCTTTTTTCGCAGCTTCACTCTTTTTTTGTACGCTGTTTTTTCAAGTGATTCGTCGTCAGGCGAGCAACAGGAGCGACAGAGCCATGACACCCATGCCCGAGACGGCGCCGTATATACAAAGGTGGTGTTCTCCGTATTCCTCCGCGGCGGGCAGCAGTTCGTCGAGAGAAATATACACCATGATACCCGCGACGCCGGCAAACAATACGCCGAAAACGGCGGGCGACATAAACGGCATCAGGATCAGGTATCCGATAATTGCGCCGATCGGCTCCGCCAAACCGGATAAGAAGGAATAACGAAACGCTTTTTTCCGGTCGCCCGTTGCATAGAAAATCGGCATAGAGACGGCGATACCCTCGGGAATGTTGTGAATTGCGATGGCGACCGCGATCGCAATACCCAGGTTAGGTTCTGCGATGGCGGCAACAAAGGTCGCCATTCCCTCTGGAAAATTGTGAATGCCAATCGCAAGCGCGGTGAACATTCCCGTTCTGTGAAGACGCTGCGGATCAATCGCAGCCGCCGTTGCGCCCTCCTGTCCCATGTTTTTCAATTCGTGTGGGTTCTCATCGCTGGGGACAAATTTATCGATGATTGCGATTACTGCGATGCCGCCAAAAAAAGAAAGGACAGTGGTCCATGTTCCGTAGTGCGCGCCCCAGTGCGAGACGAGGGATTCTTGCGCTTGAACGATGATTTCCATGAACGACACATAGATCATGACCCCGGCGGAAAAGCCGAGTGCGACGGAGAGGAGCCTCGTGTTCGTGCGTTTTGTGAAGAATGCGAGCAACGAACCGATCCCCGTCGATATACCGGCCATGAAGGTCAATAAAAACGCGAACAATACGGCGGCTGTATCCAATACACTCGCCTCGCTTCATTCCGTGATCGAAGCTAAGAAGTTTTTATCCCGGCGGCGCCGAATTTTTTCTCGATTACGGCGATGTCTTTCGGTGTCAAAAGGTTGCGCGCTTTCGCCATCTTGTATTCGCGCGCCAGTTGCTCCTTCCACGTGGTGCCAAGCAACAAAGGGGCCAGGCGCATCGCTTTGTCCGCCATATGTTCGAAGTACCTCGGGCTCGTCGCCCAGGCCCCGTAACGACCTTTTCGCAGCGCGGCGAAAAATCCCCACATCGTGTCTGCGTGTTTCGACGAAAGAGGATAGTCGCGTTTGATCTTCGTCCCGTAATCGGTGAGAAATTCGGGAAGGGAATTATAGGCTCTGAAATAAGAGGTCCTGTAGACTGTTTTGCCGCCGACAACCTCGTGGGATCATTTTTTCATGTGCGGTTTTCCCGCGCCCATCCATTTTTTGTCCGCTTTGATCCCCGCGCCGTTGCGCGCCTGTTTCCAGAGCGCCGATGTCCAATAACCCGTCTCGTGTGCGCTCTGGCAGGTTGCGGCGAACGCATGAATGCCTTTGATTTCGAGCGCATGTCTGTAAAACTCCTGCGGCGTTGCAGCCGAAGCTTGGGAGTATGCGAGGGAAAGAAGTACACACGACAGGACGACGCGAAAATAAATCGATATGCGCATCAACCCATCAGCCTCGCGATATCCTTCCACGTCACGAACGCGATCAGGGCAATCAGCAGTGCAAACCCGACGATGTGAATTCGGTTTTCCCATTTTTCCGGAAACTTGCGGCCCGAGAGCATCTCGCCGAAAAGAAAGACGAGCCTGCCGCCGTCGAGCGCCGGAAGCGGCAACAGGTTCAACAACCCGAGGTTGAGGTTGATCACGGCGAGAAAAGTGATAAACGTCCAGAAACCTTGTCTGGCAGCATCGCCGGCCATGACGGCGATACCGACCGGACCGGCGACGTCGGCCTGTAGACGCCCGGTCAACATCTGCCAAAGCCCCCGCAAAATGTCGACGCTCATGGTCCAGCAATACCCAAGGCTTCCGGCAGCGGCTTTGAGCGGCGAGTATTTTGTCCTTGAAGGCTGGATGCCCCACAAGCGTGCCTTTTGATCCTCGTTGTATGGAACCGTTCCGGACAACGAAACCGTCGTTCCGTTGCGGTCGACCAAGACCGTGACGCTGTCCGTGTCGATTTCCTGAAACGTCGTGCGAATCTGGGACCATTCGGAGATCGGTTCGCCGTTGATGGAGAGTATTTTATCCCCCGTCTGCGCGCCCATCTGTGCGGCCGGAAAATCCGGCATGACATTTCCAACGACCGGCGATTTGGTGTCCAGAACGCCGTAACACGCAAGCAAAAGGGCCGTCAGAATCCAAGCCAGTACGATGTTTGCGAACGCGCCGCCCGCGATGATTGCAAAACGTTCCCAAGCTTTGCGCAGCGGAAAAGCGCGTGTTGGATCCGGTGTGTCTTCCGGCAAAGGCTCGTCTTCCATACCCTCAAGCCGAACAAAACCGCCGATCGGAAACGCCCGTACCGCCCAGAGGACACCGTTGCGGCGTTTCGAGAAAAGTCTCGGCCCCATGCCGAATGCAAATTCGTGCACCTGTACATTGCGCCACACGGCCGCGAGATAGTGTCCGCCTTCATGAATGATGACGCAGACACCGATTACCAGTAGAAAAGCTGCAAGACTGACCAATTTATTCGTTAACCTCCCGTTGCACTGTAGACTTCGGCGGAAATTCTCTCCCCTTCCGAAATCAAGGCGATTGCGTCCTCGATGCTCTTGGGTGCGCATCCCGAGAAACGCTCCATTGTTCGTTCTATTATATTTGAAATCATTAAAAATGGAATACGCCCTTCGAGAAAGGCGCCCACCGCAAATTGATCCGCACCGACCAACAAGGGCGGGTAGGCCTCCCCCATCTCGACTGCCTGAATGGCAAGGCGCAGGCAGGGGAAGCGATCATGGTCCGGTTCGCTGAATGTCAACGCCCATTCTTGTGGAGACGGCACGCAAAAATCGAGCGGAAAAGACTCGGAGAGCGGAAGGCGTTCCGGCCACGCTATCGCAGCAGCGGCAGGAAGGCGCATATCCGCCTGTGAGAGGAGAAGTTTCATCGTTGCGTCCGTGAACTCCACGATACCATGCACGAGGGACTTGGGGTGAATCAGTGCGCCGACCGCAGGCGGCGACAGATTGAAAAGCTGCATCGCCTCGATACACTCGATGCCCTTGTTCATCAACGTCGCCGAGTCGACCGTGATTTTTGCGCCCATGGCCCAAACGGGATGTTTGAGCGCATCCGATGGTGTGATGTGCCGCATCCGCTCCAGACTCCATTCGCGAAAGGGGCCGCCGGACGCTGTAAGCAGGATTTTTCTGACACCCTTTGCCGGTTCGTCTCTCAGGCACTGCCAGATGGCGCTGTGTTCGCTGTCGATCGGGCGCAGTTGATCGGGGCGTCGGACGAGCGGCATAATCCACGGTCCGGCGGCGACAATGCTCTCCTTATTGGCAAGCGAGACGTTTTTGTTTGCGAGCAGCGCGTGTTTGAGAGGCACGATGGCGTCCGTTCCGGAGGACGCGAACACCACGTGATCGACGCAATCGAGCGAAGCAATGCTGGATAGGCCGTCGTCGCCTGCCAAAAGTTCGATGTCCTTCTCCTGAAATTTCTGGATCGTCTCTGTTGAAGGGGTTTGAAGGTATGCATATCGCGACTGGAACTCCGTTGCGAGTGTGAACAGACCTTGTGCATTCGTTCGCGCGGCAACGGCAACGACATCGAATGTTTCGCGAAACCTGCGACAGATGTCTAACGTTGCGCGACCGACGCTGCCGGTTGCGCCGATGACGGCAAGGCGAATTTTTCGATTTGGCTGCATCAGCCGATTACCTCGAAGATGAAAAACGCGAGGGTTGCGTTGATCAGAATACTGTCGAATCGATCCAGAAAACCACCGTGTCCGGGAATGATGGCACCGGAGTCTTTTACGTTTGCCTCTCTTTTCAACACCGATTCTCCGAGATCGCCGATCTGCCCGGCCACGCCGCAAAGCAGGCCCAACATGAGCAGCGGAATCGGGGGGAACTCGAAAAAGAGGGCAAGTGCGGAGCCGCAGAGCGTGCTCGCCGCGACACCAGCCCAAAAACCTTCCCAACTTTTTTTAGGACTGACGCGACTGCAGAAAGAGGTGCTGCCGAATTTCGAGCCGATCAGATACGCGCCGACATCGCACGACCATGTGCAGGCGAAAATGGTCAAAAGAAAAATGTGTCCCCATGTTTGCGAACGGATGACGATCATAAAACTCCACGGCAGGATAATATAAACAAGTCCGGACAGTGTGCCGCCAACATTCCACAAAGCGAAGCTCTGCCCGGTGCTCTGTCTGCGGACGACTTCTGTAAAGAGTACGAGAAAGGCCACGAGAGCGATAATGGAGAGCGTGACGGCAAAGCTGTAACCAAACGAGACGGTTGCAAGGATGAGCACCCCGCCGAGAAGCCCCCATCCACGGGAAATTTTGTATTTGGAGGACATCATCTGGTACAGTTCCCACAATGAACCCATCGCAACGAGGCTTGCCACGACCGGCCACACCCAACCGCCCAGTATGATGCCCCCCGTGATGCAGACAAGAACGATCATCCCTCCGAGGATGCGTTGCAGAAGGTTTCCAGCGACGATGCCGGCGGCATGCGATTTGACTTTAACCCCCGCCGGCGGTTTATGCAGTGCCATAACGACGCTCCCTCCCTGCGTAACTGACGAGCGCACGCTCGAGTTCGCTCTTGTCGAAATCCGGCCAGTATAAATCCGAAAAATAATATTCCGTGTAGGCGCTTTGCCATAGCCAGAAGTTGCTGATCCGGAACTCGCCGCCCGTTCGGATCAAAAGGTCGGGGTCGGGCACGTCCGGTGCGTATAGATAAGCGCGAAGCATATCCTCCGTAAAAGGTCCCTTGTTTCCCGATTCGACGATTTTTTGTACAGCATCCAGAATTTCCTGCCTGCCGCCGTAATTCGTGCAGACGATGACGTCGATGTCTTCGTTATGACGCGTCTTTTCTTCGGCGACCGCCACGATTTCACGGATATCGTCCGGGAAGACGTCCATTTTGCCGACAAAACGAATTCTCGCGCGCTTCCTGTGCATCTTTTCTATTTTGCCTTGCAGGTAATAGCGAAACAGGCCCATCAAACCCTGGACTTCGCTGTGTGCGCGCTTCCAGTTTTCGGTAGAAAAAGCGTAGACGGAAAGGTAACGAATGCCGAGATCCTTCGCATTGTCTATCGTTCGTTCAAGGGCCTTCATGCCCGCCTGATGCCCGATGACGCGCGGCAGATGGCGTTTTTTCGCCCAACGGCCGTTGCCATCCATGACGATCGCCACATGTGTTGGAAAATTCGTGTCGCTCACTCGTCCTCACCTCGTTTCGTCGTCCCGCTTCGCACTTCGTCCCATTTTTTCTTCACTTCCTGGATATCCAGCCAGGAAAGATGTTTGGGGCTGCCGGTTTTTTTGCCGTCGGGATATCGCAAAAGGTAGCTCGGATGAAACATCGGCATGACGGAGATTCCGCGCCAGTCGAACCAGCGGCCACGCAGTCTCGTGATCCCTTCCGTTGTTTTCAATATCCATTTTGCAGGAGTGGAGCCCAGCAACACGAGAATCGCCGGGTTAATCAGCTGGATTTGCGCCTGCAAATAAGCGTCGCACGCGGAGGATTCCTCGGGCTGAGGTGTTCGATTGTTGGGGGGGCGGCACTTTACGACGTTCGTGATGTAAACCTTTTCTCGTTCGATACCGGCTGCGCTCAGTATTTGCGTCAAAAGTTGTCCTGCTCGTCCTACAAAGGGACGGCCGGTTTCGTCCTCGTCCGCTCCGGGGCCCTCTCCGACGAACATCAAGCGGGAGCGATTGTCCCCTTCCCCGAAAACGACGCTGTGCCTTGTCGCGGACAACGCGCACGATGTGCAGGAACTCGCGCGTTCGGCGCACGTGTTCCAGAGAGAAAGTCGAAGGGCGTCCCGCTTTTCCGCGGGAACGTCCCAAAGAATTTTATCTTGGGTCGGGTCTTTGCTCATTGGGGAACTCCAATCCCGTTACATTCACATTGATGTGGTTGACATCCAGGCCGCTGAAGTAGCGGACGCTTTTCGCCACGCTCTGTCGCACCGTCTCCGACACGTCGAGCAGGTTTTTTGCCCCGGGGGTGATTTTGAGGTCGATGTCCATATTCAGCGCATCCTCGTCCGCGAGGTAGACACGCGTCGCCGACACGCCCGCAACCTGCTGTACCTTGGAGGCGATGTACATGGCGAGTTCTTCGATGGCCTCCGGTTCGATATGCACCTCTCCGTAAAAGCTGAACGGAGGGCGGACGATGGTCTTCTCTCCCTCGTACGGTGCTTTTGTTTTCCAGAGGACACGGAGTCTTCCAACCATTTTTCCCGCGAAATTTTTGCGAACGAGAACGTGCGACACGGGTATGACGTGCTGGCCTTTGCTCTTGCGCTGGCGCTGCGCGCGCGCAATTTCTTCCGGTGTGGCCACCTCGTCGATGTGAACGATGCGCTGCGGCAGTGGGAAGGCAAGTTTTTTTATGATTTTTTCAGCCATACCATCCGACGTTGCGATGACCATGACCGAACAGGGAGCCGCTTTGCGAAAAAAATTCTGAACGGCGTTGCGATGATCGTCGTATTCGAACATTGCACGCCGTATGGCGCGGATTTGGTTGCGTTCCGTTTTTGCGCTTTTTCCCGCGACAATCGCCGTGCGGCGAATGACCAAGCCGTCGTCGATGATATAATCCGCGCCGAGATGATCGGCAACGAACTGTGCACGCTGGCTTTTGCCCGTTCCTGCCGGGCCGACGAACGCGAAAACCTTGATACCGATAAAACTGGAATCGGGCGAATACGTCATCAGGCCTCTTCTTTTTCGTCGGCGAGCAATTCGATGTCCGCTCCCAGTGCGAGAAGCTTTCCTGTCAGGTCTTCGTAACCCCGCCACACATGTTTGAGCGAGCAGACGACGCTCTCCCCCTCTGCCGCGAGGCCCATAAGAATGAGCGCGGCGCCGGCTCGCAGATCGGACGCATGGACCTCCGCGCCGGTCAACAGGGGAACGCCCGTAATGACGACGGTGTTTCCCTGAATGTCGATCTTCGAACCCATCCGTTTGAACTCGCCGACGTGCATGTAGCGCGAGTCGAATACGCTTTCGTGGATAACGCTCGTCCCCTCCGCGATGCAGAGCGTTGCCATGATCTGAGGCTGAAGGTCCGTTGGGAAACCCGGATACGGCAGCGTTTTCAGCGTGACCCCCTTCCAATTGATGCCCTTGCAGGCAACGGATACAGAATTCGGGGATACCGTTGTGGGGATGCCGGCTTCGTCGAGTTTGAATGTGAGCGCTTCGAGGTACTCCGGTGCGATGTCGGTCACCTCGACGTTGCCTCTTGTCATGACGCCGGCAAGAAGATACGTACTCGCTTCGATCCTGTCGGGGATGATGGTGACGGATGCCGACTTGAGGTCTCTGCACCCTTTGATATGGATCGTTCCGGTACCTTCACCTTCGATTTGTGCGCCCATTGCGCGAAGCGTCTCGGAGAGGTTGACGATCTCCGGTTCTCTTGCGGCATTTTCGATGACGGTTTCTCCGGGAACCAGCGCCGCCGCCATCAGTATGTTTTCCGTCGCACCTACGGAGGGAAAGTCGAAATAAATACGGGCCGACCGCAAGCCGCTTGTTTTTGCATGAACGGAACCCTGTTCGAGATCGATTTCCGCGCCCATTCGCGCAAGCGCCTTCAGATGAAAATCGATCGGCCTGCTCCCGATCGCACAACCGCCCGGGAGAGGGAGAATCGCTCTTCCGCAGCGTGCGATCAAAGGGCCGAGAACGAGGGAAGACGCGCGCATTTTTCGAACGAGATCCGCAGGCGTCTCCCATTTGAGCTCGTCCGGAACGTCGATCGTCATTCTGCCGTTCGCAAAATCGATCGTCGCTCCGAGGTGGCGCAACAGGTCGGCCATCGTATGGATGTCCTGAAGATCGGGCACGCGATCCAGTGTGAGTCTCTGCCCTCGCAGGAGAAGCGCCGCAGCCATCACAGGAAGCGCTGCATTCTTCGCGCCCTGCGTTTTCACCTTTCCCAAAAGAGGACGTCCTCCCCTAATACGCATTCTATCGTTCAATCAACGTCACTCCAGTCGTTCAAATCCACCGACAATCATAACATGAGAAAAATGAAATCACGCTGCGGGTTTAGTCGCGTCGGTTCTTGGGTCGCGCGGAGAGTTCGTCGCCCAGGATATTCGCAATGCGTATCGAAGCCTTCCCGTCACCGAAGGGCGCGGATGCGCATTTTTTTTGAATTGCCGCATAGGCTTCTTTACGCGAGAGGAGGTTGTCCGTCTCCTCGAAAATTCGATTTTCATCCGTCCCGGCCAGGATGCCGCTGCCGTTTTCGATCGCTTCCGGGCGTTCCGTTACATCGCGAAGGATGATCACAGGTTTTGCCAGGGCCGACGCCTCTTCCTGCACGCCGCCGCTGTCGCTCAGGATCACAGTGCTGTGCCCGAGTGCCCACACGAAATCGGAATAGCCGAGCGGGTCACACAGGATGATCCTGTCGTTTCCACCCAGAAGGCGCGAGATCGTTTCGCGCACCGCAGGGTTTCTGTGCATGGGAACGAGCACGTGGACGTCGTGAATTTCTACGATGCGCAGAACAGCGCGACAGATGTTCTCAAGCTGTTTTCCCCACGATTCGCGTCTGTGCGCGGTGAGCAAGATAAATTGTCTGCCGCTCATGAGGGGCGCCATGGCGGCGTCGGTCGGCGATATGTTTCGCTTCAGGGTCTGATAGAGCGCGTCGACCACAGTGTTGCCGGTGATGAAAATATTGTCGTCAGCCACGCCGTTCGCGACGAGATTGTCCTTTGCGAGTTGCGTGGGGGCAAACCACCACGTCGCAATCTTATCCGTCACGACACGGTTCATCTCTTCCGGAAACGGTTGGTTCATGTTGAAACTTCGCAAGCCAGCCTCAACGTGGCCGACGGGAATTTGTCGATAAAACGCGGCCAGTGCCGACGCCATGGTCGTCGTCGTATCCCCGTGGACGAGCACGGCGTCCGGTTCGTCTTCGTCGAAGACCTGTCCCACGCCCTGCAGGACGGCAGAGGTGATGTAATCGAGCGACTGGCGTTCTTTCATGATGCGCAGGTCTATATCCGTTCGAAGGTCGAAAAAAGCGAGGGCCTGCGTCAGCATGTCCGTATGCTGCCCCGTTGCGATAACTCGAACGGAGAAACATCCCCTGCTTTTCAACTCTTGTATGACCGGCGCCATTTTTATGGCCTCCGGCCTTGTTCCGATCACGATGTCTGTTTTTATCTTTTCCGATTTACTCATTATCGATCACGAACCCCTTTTATCATCGCAAGCAAGTGAGGATGTAGTAACCGGTCCCCACAAGAAAGGCGTGTACGGCGATTAAAACACAGAGCACCTGCCATGTCCGCATCTTTCGATCGAGCAAAATGTGATGCGCGTGTCCCCTGTCCGGATAAAAAGGAGACCGGCGGTGCAGAATGCGCCGGATCATGGCAATAAGCGTATCCACGACAGGTACACCTCCGATCAACAGCAGAATGACCATCATGAGATGGATGCTCATGCCGAAAAAACGGGGGAAGAGGTCCCACGCCAAGTGCGATGAGCAGACGTACCCCAGCAAAGTCGCGCCCCCGTCCCCGAGAAACGTTCGGGCAAACGGAAAGTTCCAGATCAGAACACCTGCAATCAGCCCGCAGAATGGAAGCCACATGTAGGGATTTCCGCCGCGGTATGCAAGGTACGACGTCACGAATGCGATCGAAAGCGCGAGGCCGTCCATGCCGTCGACGAAATTGTAGGCATTGGTACATCCGGCAACCCAGAAAATCAACAAAACCCTTTGGTGTATGGGTATGGAGAGTGGCACGATTACCCACGCCGCGGTTGCGAGATGAACGAGGAGCCGCTTCAAGGGAGGCAATGGATGCATATCATCCATATACCCCACGAGAAAAACGAGCGTTGCCCCTGTGGCGACGTAAGGGACCTCGACGCCGGGGTTTGGATTTACGAGCGCCCAGACCAAGTATCCCGTCCACAACACGATGCCCGCTCCCCTGGGCGTGACGTTTGCGTGCATTTTTCTGCCGCCGGGAACGTCCATCAGGCGAAATGTTTGCGATAACCGCATAGAGACGGGCGTCGCGATGATCCCCCACATGAAGTTCAGGATTGCCGAAAAAAAAGCCATGCGGGTTTGTGTTATTTCGTCCCGAAAAGCCTGTCTCCGGCGTCGCCGAGGCCGGGAACGATATAGCCGTGATCGTTCAAATGGCGATCCAGTCCCGCCGTGAAGATATCGACCTCGGGATGGTCGGCCGCGACCTTCTGGACGCCTTCGGGAGCAGCGATCAAGGATACGAGGGAAATGCGCCTGCCTCCGGATCGTTTGATGTGCGCAATACTGGCCGATGCGGAGCCGCCGGTCGCGAGCATCGGGTCCAGGACAAAGATGTCCCGTTCTCCGATGTCGTTCGGCAATTTGCAGTAGTAATCGACAGGCTGCAATGTTTCAGGATTTCTGTAGAGGCCGATGTGGCCGACTTTCGCATTCGGAATCAGCCGAAGGATCCCCTCCACCATTCCAAGCCCCGCGCGCAGGACCGGAACAACTGCGAGCTTTTTCCCCATCAGGGAAAACGCTTTTGTTGTGCACAGCGGCGTTTCGACCTCGATCTCCGTCAACGGAAGATTGCGAGAGATTTCGTATACCATGAGGCCCGCGATTTCCTGCACGAGATCCCGGAAGTCCTTCACGCTTGTATTTTTGTCCCGAACGATGCTCAGCTTGTGTTGGATGAGCGGGTGCTCGAGCACGACGACGCGGCCTCTTGGGAGTGTCGCCGCTTTTTTGGCATTTGTCGCCTCCGCTGCAATGATTTTCTGCCGTCTGGCAAGGTGTCGCCCTTCCTCCGCGTCGGTTGAAAACCAGATTCGCGTGATCTCGCGTGCGAGATCAAGGCCTGTGACACGTCCGCCCAGCACGAGGACGTTCGAATTATTGTGCAGCCTGCTCATTCGCGCCGTGTATTCGTTCGCGCAGAGTGCGGCGTAGATTCCGGGAACCTTGTTTGCCGCGATGCTCATTCCGATGCCCGTTCCACAGATGAGCACACCTTTGTCTGCCTTGCCCGCGACAACGCGTGTGGTCACCTTTTCGCTCCAGTCGGGGTAATCGACGGACAGCTCTGCCGAAAATGTCCCCACATCCTCGACATCGTGCCCGAGGGTCGCAATGTAGTCCTTGAGGTTTTCCTTGAGTGGAAAACCCGCATGATCCGATCCGATCGCAACTTTCATCCCGTTACCCCCTTTTACTTCGCGATAATTTCGTCGAGGCATTCTGCGGCGATGGTATAGGGGTCCGCTTTTCTCTCCTCGATCCGTTCCAGCACGTTGCCGTCCAGTTTGCGTTGCCATTCCTTGGCGACGCGCTCCAGAACCTCGCGTTTCAGGATGTTCTCGACTTCCGTGCGAATTTTTGCGATTCTCCGGTTCTTTCCGTCCGCGGTTTCGTTCAGGTATTTTCGGTGTAGATCGATATTCGCTATGACGCTCTCGATCCCGCGATTGTGTTCGGCGCTCACGAGGGAGACGGGCGGGCGCCAGTCCCTTTCCGGCAGGAGGTCGAGCATGACCTTGACGTCTGCGGCGACTTTTTCGGCTCCGTCGCGGTCGGATTTGTTCACGACAAAGACGTCCGCGATTTCCATAATGCCGGCCTTCATGATCTGCACGTCGTCGCCCATACCTGGTACCAGGACGAGGCAGACCGTGTCGCTGACTTTAACGACGTCCACTTCGGATTGTCCGACACCCACCGTCTCGATGATGACGATTTCGTATCCACATGCGTCGAGGATCAATGCCGCTTCATGCGTCGCACTGCTCAGGCCGCCCAGGTTTCCGCGCGATCCCATACTACGTATGAAGACGCCCGCGTCGAGCGCGTGCTCCTGCATCCTCAGGCGATCGCCGAGGATCGCGCCGCCGGTGTAGGGGCTCGATGGGTCGACCGCGATGATCCCGACGCGCTTGCCCTGTTCGCGAAACTTCGAAATCAACCTCGCGGTGAGCGTGCTCTTCCCTGCTCCTGGGCTGCCGGTGATCCCGATCGTGTGTGCTTTTCCGGTGTGGGGATATATTTGTTTCATAAGTTCGGTCGCGCGTTCTCCGCTGCGCTCGATCTCGCTGACAAGCCTGGCGAGCGATCTTGCGTCGCCGGAAAGTGCGCGTTCAATCATTGGGTCCATAATGATCTGCTCCTTTTATCGCTGTTATTTTTTCTTCAATAAGGACGGCCATATCGGCATCCAGTCCGTGAAACGAATCACGTCGATCGTGGCGTATATCGAGAGCGTGGATTCGGAGGGATAGCCGAATGTGTACGTGTCGGGCGGGAGCGGTATGCTCAAGATCCATTCATAGCTATTGTTGGAACGCACGATGTCGAGCGTTCTCGCGTAGTAGGTGGTGCCGAGCGTCATTTTAGATATGTGGGTCAGGAGCGGCGAGGCCGGTCTTGCAAGTGACCAGAGGTCGAGACGGATTCCCTGTTGCAGGAGGAACGCGAGAAAAAGGGAGAGCTCTTCGTCCGTTGCCGTGATTCTCGTATCGAGCACGAGCACTTTGGGGATCTCATCGCCAAAACGGGAAACGCTGGCGATGTCCGCCATCACCTCTGCGAGCGTAGAAACTCGCGTCACCTTCGCATCGGTCGTTGCGTCTCCCAGCGAGGGCGAGTAAAAGCGGATCGAACCGCGATTCGAAGGTGCGATGTCGAATACGCGGGAGGGGCGAAGTTCGTTGCGCCAGATCGCCTGTGTGTCGGGGATTTTGTTCTGGATGAAATTTTGAAAAGTGGAGGAAGCGACCACCCGGACCATCAGGTTTTCCGTGTCGAGGCGATCCTCCAACCAGGGCGCATAAAGCGACATGGCACCGATCGTCTCCTGGCGGCCGGGGTTGATGCGGCTGCTCCACCACGTTCTGGCGGAGATGTCGCAGATCATCGGTCCCTGATTCGTCCATGTCATACACCACGCGTCCTTCATACCCTCCGCAACCGTTTCGACTCCCTGTGCGTTTGAGGAAAAAACGAGCTTCGAGTAGAGCGTACCGTTTTCGGAGAGGACATAGAGATCGCCCTCGATCCCCCATTGAAGGTCTCTCGGAAGCGGAACGTCGAATCGTTGCCTCTCCGTCAATGTATAAGTGTCGACGATATACACGCGTTCATTTGTCCTGTCTGCGATAGCAATAAACGGACCGTATGTTGCGATTGCGACGGGTTCGAACAGCTTGTCCGCCGTCTCGTCATCCCCGGGTTTCCACTCCGCCGTCTCGCCGAGCGAGGGGTATCCGTAAAAACGGACAGCCTGCCCTGTTCGGTCCGCAACGGCAAGCAACGTCGAGTCGACGAACGCCGCGTCCGCGACGTTCGCATTTATCCCGCCGAGTGGTTCGAAGTCGGCAGTGCGCTGTGTGTAGTCGAATGTGACGTTGCTGACCCCTCCGTCTTTTTGAAAAAGCAGGGCCCGCGTCGGTGCAACAGGCAGGCAGATGACCGGTTTATCGATGTCGAAAGCCATCGGTTCGGTGCTTCGGCTCAGGCCGAAACCCCAGAGTTTGTCCCCGTACGTGTCGCACAGCATGAGCAGCCCGCCTCCGGATGACATCTTGCCGAGCCCCTGCATGCCTCTGAGTGAAAGAACGGAGGCAAACGGGACATCGAGGAGCGAGTGCAGCGTGTGCGGCGAGAAAAAGTAATTGGTCTGAATGCGGTCCGGTTTGAGCACTTTCTGGATGATCGCCCATTCATCGCGCATCGTGTCCAAAATGATGTTCGCTCTTGGATCGTCCTGGCGAACTTCCAGATAGTGAGCCATCTCGGCAATGGCTTCCGGGTATCTGCCGAGGCGTCTGTATGCAAGCGAGCGCATGTAGTACGCGTCGACAAAATAGACGTTGTGCCCCTGCGATTTGTTCAACTCGTCGATACTGTCCCAGATGCGATTGTTGATAAAGTGGTCGTAAGCGCGAAGAAATGCCTCCTCCGCCGCTTCCCTGTCGACGGGCGGGGGAGGAAGTGGCGCCGCATATGCCTGCGGAAGGGTGAAAAAAGTCAATAACAAAATGGTGATCGTGGAAAAAAGAATTCCTTTATGATTCGCGACTGTTGCCATATTCTCCGCCCTCTTCTTTCACCTTTCACCGCTCTACAGGTGTTTCGAAATAATGTCGATCCCCGCAAAAGAGTAGAACGACAAGACAATCGCGCCCGCGAGCAAAAACCCCAAGAGCATTCGAAGATAAATCAAGACGCCCGCTCCCCCCGGCCATTTTCCCCGATAGATGTTCATCACCGTGCGGGCGACGAACAACGACGCTGCAAAAAAAACGATTGCGATCAGTGCCTGTACGTTAACCATCGGAATGCTCATCTATTCACCAACAATCGAAGTGATTCTACTGCACATAAGACGCTCTGCGAAAGAGTTTAACACGATTTTACGGAAATATGTCGTGCGTGAGTCGTTGAACGAGGCCTCCGAATATAAAAAATAAAAATCCTTTACAGCTGACTCGACGCAGATTCCTAAAAAAAATTAGATTTCCCAGCGTGAATAAAGATTTTTTTAATAAACATATTCATTTTGCGGATATAAATTTACAGATATAAAGAACGATCATAAAAATTATACTGGCCCCAAGAAATTGGGCCACCCCTTGCATGGAGTTGCACGTCAGCAAAAAGATGCATATTCGCGTGAGATGTGAGTGAGGTGATGGAGGATGAAAGAAAATTGGAGGGTATATGGAGGATGGAATAGAAAAAGGGTTCAAGCGAAATCGCCTGAACCCTTGAATTTACTGGAGCGGAAGACGAGATTTGAACTCGCGACCCCAACCTTGGCAAGGTGGTAATATACGATCCTTACAGATGCTACGTGAAAAATATTATATCTATGAATATCGTGATATCAATGGATTGAACGGTTTTTTAATTCCTCCTCCCCACAGCTGTCAATTGTATGTTATACTTTTTTTGGTGTAAATGCGGTGTAAAGTTTTCCGCAAAAATTTTTTGGTGGTGATTTTCATGCAGGCCCGTTTCACCCAGAGCTACGTCAACTCGTTGAAGCGCCCCGAAAAGCCTTACTGGGTTTCGGACGATGGATGCCAAAATCTCAGATTGTACGTTGGCCCCAAAGGTAAGGTTTGGTATGCGGGTTATCGCGACGCCGACGGAAAGAAGCAAAGTCGCAAGTTGGGCTCCGCATCCGTACTCACAGTTGTCGAGGCTCGGAACGAAGCCATAAAACTCACCGCTCGCGTCATCAGCGGCGAGAATTTGAAAGATGAAAAACCCGTCCCCACCACCACCTATGGCGATTTTTTGAAAGATCATTACGCCCCCTGGGTCATCGCAAATAGAAAAAGCGGAAAAGAGACCGTCCAAAGCATCACGGCGGCGTTTGCTTTTCTTTTTGACGAACCGCTCGAAAATATTTCGATGATGAGCGTCGAACAGTGGCGAATGAAAAGGACAAAGATGGGCCGAAAGGCTGCGACGCTTAACAGGCTCATCGTCGCCCTGAAGGCGTCCCTGAATTGGGCAGTGAAGCACAAGATCATCGAAAGCAACCCGCTTGACGGTCTTGAGCGCTTGAAGGAACATGACAGCGACAAAAAAATTCGTTACCTCTCCCCCGACGAACGCCAGCGCCTGATGCTGGCACTGGACAATCGGGAACGCAGGCTTCGCGAGGAGAGAAAGAGCCATAATGATTGGCTTCGCCAGAGGGGGCTTGAAGTAAAGTCGGAGCTTGCCGGACAATTTGTAGATCACCTGAAACCGCTTGTGCTTATATCGCTCAACAGTGGAATCAGGCAGGGTTCGCTTTTCGGCCTCCTGTGGTCCGATGTCGATTTCGCTACGGAGACAGTCATGCTCAGGGGAGAAAATAACAAACCGGGCCATACCACCCATTTGCCAGTCAACTCGATCGTTACCCAGACACTTCGTGCGTGGAGGGAACAAAGTCGCTCGATTAAGGACAGCGCCTTGGTTTTCCCTTCGCCAGTTACAGGTAAAAAATTGGACAACGTAAATAAATCCTGGGCGGCTGTCTTGAAAGAGGCGGAAATAAAAAATTTCCGTTGGCACGACATGCGGCACGATTTCGCGTCCCAGCTCGTGATGAAAGGTGTTGATCTAAATACCGTGCGGGAATTGATGGGACACGCTGACATGAAGATGACGATGCGCTACGCCCACCTCGCGCCCAGCTCAAAGCTGCGCGCCGTGGAGGTATTGGTCGAAAATACCCTCTAACGCAGACACAATCGATATTGCCTGTCACTTGTCGCGCCTCTCGCCTCAAGAACGCCTTTTTCTGTAAGATTGCGCATGAAACGTTTGACGCTGCCCTCCGATTTTCCAGTAGCCTCGCGCACCTCTGCATTTGTTATCCATTCACGCTCATCAAAGGATGGTATAAGGTCGTTCAGGAATGCCTCTTCGGAAGGTGTCAGTTTTTCGGCAACTCCGTTCGGCAACTTCGGCAAGTGTTCGGCAACTTCATTCGGCAACTTCGGCAAGTCTTCGGCAACTTCGCCAATATCAGAGACATTTTCGGTAAATCCAATGGCTCCGATTCCTTTGAGCGGTATAATCGTCTTGAATATGTCGCCTTCGATTAGTTCCGGCTCTTCACCGGAGTAGATTTTTGTGAACTTATAGAGATTACGCACTCCAGAGCCGAGTTTGTCCGCGCGACCGATGTTCAAGAAGAATCGTGCGATAATCGGATTTTTGGGGTCGGGCGTAAAGTTATGCGGGTCGATACGACCGTGTCTATTTGAACGATTCCAGTTCTCGGCGTAAATGCGATCGCTCTCGATGACGATTTTGGCGAGGAAACCTTTTGAATACTCCCTGTGAACAAGGATATTGCTCACAAGCTCCCTGGCTATCCACGATCTGACGCTAACCCGCTGATCGCCCACAAGGAAGAACATATCCATTGTATGCTTGGCGATATATTCGGTGAGTTGCTCATAAGCCTCGATTAGGTTGGTTCCTACAATCAGGCGGTCATCGTAGCGATCAAGGTTTTTACGGCGCACGAGCGCATCGGTCTCAAAGCCGGGCGCGCATGAGCGAATGACATCATCTCTGCCAAATAGCAAGATGCCCGCAAGGTTGAAACCCTTTTTGCCCGTACGCCAATCTTCATCGTACAGTCCCGCGCTCTTTATAAGCTCCATGGCGGACATACCTTTCCACGGATGATCGCGGTTTTCTCCGAGCGCCATTTTTTGCGCACGCTCGACAAGGTCAAAGCGTATCTCATTTTCCGTTACATATGGAAATATCTCTCGTTCCGTGTAAGCCGACGATTTTCGCCCATACAGATCAGCCGCCAAATCGGTGGATTTCGTGATGTCGATATCCGCGTCTCCCACTCGGTCATAAATCTTGTTTGAGCAGAGTTCCACCTGGGAGCTGGCGGGAATATATGCGTACAATACAATCTTTTCGTCGATATCGACTTCCTCCAATTCGAGCAATAGCGTCGGTGAAATCTTCTGCGGATTGCTGAGCATGTTGATGAAATTCTTCTTCATGTTCAGTACGGCAGCGGGATTGACGCCGGTGATTTCGCCATTGTCACTCACGCCAAGGAGCAAATGCCCTCCATAGCGATTCGAGAATGAGCAGACTGTCTCAAAGACGCTATTGTTCAGCTCGTTCAAGCACTCCTTGAACTCGACTGTCAACCCTTCGCCGCCTGCCAGTAGCTTTTTAATTTGCTCAGGTGTTGTCATAGTTATCTTTCACCTCGTATCACTTCTATCGCCACTTCACAGTGCACTCCACCGCCTAGAGCAATACGCGGCCTCCTTTCGAAACGACGTGTCGGTTGAAAGCACTTCAATTAATTTAGAATAATTTCAGTCCTACTGCCCCCGGTGCGTTCTTTAGTCACTACGATTTTTCGGTCAATTTTCTCATCAAGCCCAGCAACGTGCGATATTACTCCTATGAGACGATTGGCTTGCGATATGCTTATCAGCGCTTGCATTGCCTGCGATAGTTTTGTGTCGTCCAATGAATCAAAACCTTCGTCGACGAACATCGAGTCAAGTCGTATCCCTCCTGCATTGTTCTGTATCTCATCTGAAAGGCCTAGCGCAAGGGATAGTGCGGCAATAAACGACTCCCCTCCTGAAAGGGTTTTTGCATCACGTTCCGTACCGTTGTAGTGATCGATAACATTTAAGTCTAAACCGCTTTGTCCTTGTTTGCCACTTACGTCCCGCCGTTTTAATTCGAACTGACTGTTAGACATCTGTAGCAATCGAAGGTTTGCCCGTGAGATTATTCTATCGAAGTATGCGGCTTGGATATAGGTTTCCAGTTTTATTTTTTCCTTTCCGCTAATATCTCCGTTTGCCGTATCCGAGATTTCTTTCAACCACTTATAGCGTGCTTCGAATTCCGTGATTTTTTCTGCTGTTTTGCAAATGGCGTTCAGCGTAGTTTGATTGGTCGATTTGCGAGTACCAATAATATGGTTGTTTTCGCTTAACTCCCGCAGTGTGTTTTCTGTCGAGTCCTTTTCTTGTTTTAGCGTGTCTAAATTCAGTGGTTGCGAATCGCCAAGCTGAACTTTCAAAGTTTGAATTTCTGTTTCCGTGCTATCTATTTTTATTCTCGTTGTTTCATACACAGACTGAGCGGCTTTTAACGCTTCTTCATAGTCTTTCTTTTTGGTGGTGAGCACGGACAATTCAGCTTTTGCATCAGCTTCGCTGTTGAATTTGAGTTCTATCAATTGTTTATCCCTTATTTTGTAATCAGCGCCAATCTGTGTGGTTAATGCCGCAGTCAGTTCTTTAGCTTTGCCCAACAATTCGGCGACTTTGACAAGATTACTTTCGGAAGTAGGTATTGATTCATCAAGTTCTTTTTTGCGAGCCGCCCTTTTCTCTTGTTTGGCAAGTTGCTTGCCGATTCCTAGAAGTTCTGTTTCAACCGCCATCAACGCGCTCGTCAAGGCCATTGGGGCGTCGTCAAACGAGATGCCCCCCAATAACATAGTTATAGTTGCTGCGATTTCCTGACGCTTAGTGTCGCTTTGACCATTCAAATTGCTCGCCAAAGTGCTGGCAGCAAGCATTTCCGATTCAACCGCTTCAGCGGCTTTCTTTTCCTTATTAAGCGCTGTCTTTGTAGGAACCTTGGAAGATAATATCGCAGGTGTAGGATGTTGGGTTGAGCCGCAGACCGGACAGGGTTGCCCGTCCTTCAACTCAACTGCCAATATGCCTGCTTGTTCATCAAGGTACGCCTTATTTAAAGCTTCATATTCCTCCCGTTTTGCCTTGGCAGTTGTGGACTTTGTGGCATAGTCGGTTTGTGCAAATTTGAGTTCAGAGAGCAGCTTGCTATAACTTTCGAACAAGACGCCCAATGCAGAAAGATTGCTCTGCCTTGTGGTTAGATTCACCTGCTGGGCTCGTAATGCTTCCGTTTTGGCATCGGTATCCGCTAAGGTTTTGAGTTCCGCTTTGGCAGCTTCAAGGACAGGTGTATCCGAGGCCTGCTGTTTTTGTAAATCATTGGCGTTTTTCATTTCAACAGACAATTTTTTCTCGTTTGCTTTAATCACGTCGATAAGATTCTGTAGCTCCAGATACTTAGGTAGTGACTGCTCGATTTCAGCGATTTGTGTTTTTATGACCTCATATTCGGACTGTTTAGCTTTTTCCACATTCAACGTTGATTCGGCTTCACCCAGAGCAGTTGTTTCGGACGGGAGTCGGTCTTGCGCTGCTTTCAAAGCATCTCGCGCTTTCTTGTCCCGTTCTGCTTGTCCAAGCCGTTGGTTTATTTCTGCCAGCTTACCGCTGATTTCATCCGACAATTTCTCATTTGCCGCGAACACTTCATTGTCGGCAGAAATAATCTGTGTCAGCCATTCGATGACATCGCCCGCCAATACAAGTCCCGACTTGGCATCGGAGAGTTTTTGCGTGTTTTCATAGTCATTTGCATCTACTTGGATGTTGCCAAGATTATAGTCATAATCGCGTCGTTGTTCTTTAATGTCTTGGGCGAGCCCGTTCGTGTCCTTCCTAACTTGATCTTGAAAAGCTTTATAGGCATCCGTATAGAAAATCTTACGAAATATCTCAATTCGGTCTTCTGTGCTAGCGTGGAGAACCTTTAGAAATTCTCCCTGTGCTATCATCGAAATCTGGACAAATTGCTCGCGGTTGATGCCAAGGATTTCCTCAACCTTGGCATTGACTTCCCGCAGTTTAGTCATAATGCGACCATCTGGCAGGTGCAGTTCAGCATCAGCTTTTTGCTCTGTTGTCCCTTCGCCACGCTGTTTTGCCCGTATGTAGGTTGGGTTCCGTTTGATTGCGTAGACCTTATCATGATATTGAAACGAAAGCTCAACATAAGTTTCCGCGTTTGCTTGAGCATACTTGCTACGAAGCATTTCCGCTTTCCGATTGTCCCCGCTCATCTCTCCATAGAGTGCAAAGGTGACGGCATCGAATATCGTCGTCTTGCCAGTTCCAGTATCACCGGTAATAAGGTACAGCCCCTCATTACCCAGCGTTTCAAAGTCAATGGTTTGTTTATCAGCATAACAGCCGAAGGCGGACATCGTCAGTTTGAGAGGTCTCATGAGTTTGCGACCTCCTTCCATATGTCATTGAACAAATTTTCGACGTATTTCGATTGTTTCTCGTTCATCGCTTGACCGTTCTGCATTTCGAACAGCTCCCCGAAAAGTTGAGACGGTGTTTTCTTTTCTGTAGATGTAACAATTTCAAGGGAAATTGCTGTCCGCGTGCGCCTGTTGTCGTATTCTAAGCGCATCAGGTTTGGATATACGTTTCGCAGCTTTGCCAGCGCATCCGGCTCATCACTCTCATCGGTCAATATCACGCGGACATAGTCATTAGTGTTCGTTCCGCGATAATTGCTACGACTCATAACTTCATTATATGCTCCACGGATTTCACGCATTTCGCGGAGCGGTATAAGTGGCAATTCGGTAATTGTTATCTTTCCCTTGCCTGCCATATCGACAACGGTTATAGACTTTGTATGGCTTACCTCCGAAAACGAATACTTGAGTGGAGTGCCGCTGTATCTAAGAGTCTCACGGCCTATCTTTTGTGGGCAGTGAATATGTCCCAAAGCAACGTAATCGAACCCGTCAAAGACAGAGCCGTCGACATTCTCGGAACCGCCAACGGAAATTTCCTCAGATTCACTTGTGATTGCCCCAGTTACAAACTGATGAGCTATCAAAACATTCCTCGTCGAAGCATCCAAATCCACATTGCTCAAAGCAGCGGATATGGCGTCTGAGTATGTGGCTATCTCCCTATCTGGAAAGTGCCTGCGTACAAGAGAGGGTTTTAGGTACGGTAACATCCAGATATTGATGTCTCCATATTCGTCGGATAGGGTTACAGGGGTGATTTTCCTATTATATGACTGTACGATATGAATGCGGCTGTTTTTCAGCAAATCCGCACCGAACGCCACACGCTCTGCATTGTCGTGGTTGCCGGAGACAATAAATACCGCAACCTCCAGCTCATTGAGCCACACAAGGAATCTGTCCAATAGCTGGACCGCCTCGACAATAGGCATAGACTTATCGTAAACATCGCCCGCGATGAAGACGGCATCCGGTTTGTACTTTTTCGCAAGCACGACGATTTTCTGTAGGATGTCCCACTGATCTTCCAGCATGGAAAACTCGTTGACACGCTTGCCGAGATGCAGGTCGGATAAGTGGAAAAATTTCATATGACAGCTCCCTCCTTGGAGGTGTTTAGTCTATTGGTAACTGCTTTTGTGAGGCCTGTTTTGCGAGATAGGAAAAACTCGACTGTGGCCTGATTTCATCATGAGAAATAAGAAGGTACTTCCACGGTTTACCGCCATTGTCTGCGTTAAATTCACTGGCAGCGCGGCAATATTCTTCGGCGGCTATCTGCTTTTCAAGAACATCCGCATCTCGCATCTTGTTACTCGCCTTTGGTTCGCACATATAAATTTTGCTGACAGTCTCAACAATGAAGTCCGGCTCATAGCGACTCACCCCACCTGGCCCCCAGTAGATATTGAATTGACGCGGTGCGGGACGCAGCCATCGCAGCACAGCATTGTCATTCTCAAGCACGACAGCAAAAGTGCGTTCCGTGTCGCTGTGAAACTTGTACAGCGTATGCCCCGCCTTTCTGAATCCGCTGAATATCTTAGATTTCACATCCGACGCCACCATTGGCGTCCGTAAGTCATATATCTCATCCGTCTTGAACTTACCACCAAAACTTGGTTCGATCCGTGTGAATGGGCGCATATTGGCTGCCTTATAGCTGACTTCCTCCTTATAAAAATGTTCGTTCATCTGCGCATAGATGATTTCAGCAATGGTACGTTGGCGGTCGCGCATGACCTTTTCTGCCTCTTCGTCACTCAAGTATGATAAAAAGTGCCGCTTAGCATCCGCGATAAGCGAATAGATGAGGTTGGAGCAGTTTGCGTAGTCCACGTTGTCGTGGACAATAATATGACGGACAATCTCATTGTCTACTGTATCTACCTTCGCGAAGGCAACCTTATCGGTTTCCAACGTGAAGGTTTCGCCGCCCTCCTGCAATTCTGTACCGAGAAGTGTATCATCGGATGGATGCCAGTTCATATTGCGTGTTTCTAGCGAGAAGTCGTAAAAGCCACGCTTAACCTCAGTATGAGGTTGAATGACCGATTGTGGGATCGGTATGACATTTTCCGTGAGTGCTTGGGCGCAAGTTTCGATTGCAACATCAACTACCGCCGCCAAATCTTCTTCTTTAATGTCGAGTTCTGGAAGTTGGCGAATAACCTGTGAGACGATGCTGCTATGGACAAATTTGCGCGTATATTCGTCGTTTATTGCATTGATGCTACGAACCTGTCTGTTGACCTCAACTACCGTTTGGGCAGTTGTGCTCTGGACGACACTTGCAATTCGTTGCGTCTGGTCTAGTTTTTTTCCTGTTTTATATTCATCCGTCGCCGTTTCGAGTAAGGTGAATACCAGCTGTTGTGTAAAATTTTCGCCGGAAGTCACAGTGTCATAGACGGTTGGCAGATAGACCGTTTCGCGTTCCTCGTCATTTTCGGGAATGTTCTGCTCCTCAATGTAGTAAACCTTACGAACAAGAGAGTTCGGGTCGCGGGCTAAGTCTACAATTGCCTGATAGCGGTCATGACTGACTATCGAAAGTCTGTCGATCTCATCTACGCCCGTCCTTTGGCCGTAGGGTAAACGAAGCCCCCTCCCGATGGTCTGCTCCGTTAGCGTCTCGGATGCCGAAGCACGGAGCGGGATAATTGTATAAAGGTTCGTCACATCCCAACCTTCCTTGAGCATATTAACGTGAATGACGATTTCGATTACGTTGGAGGCCAGCTCAAGTGACAGTAACCGCTCAATGTTCTCATCCTTTTCAGAGCCACGTTGCGCAGAGTTGATTTCCAACACTTTATCCTTGTAATACCCACGAAAAAAAGCGTCTGATGTGAGGTACTCGCGGATTTCACGAGAGTGATTCGTATCCTTGGCAACGACAAGCACAAAGGGCTTAACGATGGGTTTACCGTGCGTACGGGCATATATGTCCAACCTGCTTTTTGTTTCCTCGTGCAAACGGATGCCATCGTTTAGTTTCTCGCGGTCAAGTTGCTGCGGAGTGTACTCTTCAGAACGAAAATCGCGGCGGGTGAATACGGCCGGAACTTTGACGTATAGTCCGTCGTTCAGCGCATGGGCTAGGGAATACTCATATACTACGTTTTTGAAGTCGATTTTCCGTGTGCCCTTTTGGATTTGCGGCGTGGCTGTGAGCTCTACTCCAAGAATGGGGTGAAGTTCGTTAATGGTGTCAAACCCTCTATCGGCGTGGAAGTGATGACTTTCATCCATAAAAATGCAGAGGTCGGGCAAGGATTGTAAGTACGAGAAATAGGATTGCCCAAGCACCTCTTGCAATCGGCGCATGCGACCGCTTTCCGAGTTTAGCTTGCTGATGTTGAATACGTTGATGGTAACGTTATCGTCGAACAGCGATGCCTGTCGAAACTCAGTGTAGTTATCACCGTCGATGATCCACGGCACGGCTACAAACTTATCCAAGCCTCGAAACACATATTTTTCATTGTCTGGGTTACCAAGGTCATTTTTTAACTTTTTATAAATCGTGAGATTCGGTGCCATCACGAAAAAATTCCTTACACCCTTCTCATAGTGCAGGTAGGCAATCATCGCACCCATGAGACGCGTTTTGCCGATGCCTGTTGCAAGGGCAAAACATACCGATGGAAAGTCCCTTTCAAAACTAGTGAGTTTAGGAAATAGTTCGCGGATTTTTCTAAGTTCCTCAGCCAAGTCTGGCGTTTTAGAAAGGGAGAGAATATCCACAATTCGTGCAAAACGTTCCAAACTCTCCTTCTGTGGTGGGCGGAGGGCGAGACGGTTGTCGATGTATTTCGAGTGGTAGGAGTATGACTTAGGAGAATAGGGTTCTTTAAGCATCTTCGCAATCCCCCCACTCGTCTTCGTCCAATTCGGGCGGATTTATGATATTCAGGTTGTAGTTATCTGTTCCGTACTCGCACTTATCCAACACCGATTGTGGAATTTTGCGGACGTTAATGTTCTCGTAGCGTTTGCCAAGCCCGATGTCAAATGCTGGGGCACAGATGAGCAGTCGTTCATGTCCTAGCAAATCATTGGAGATTTCGTCGAGTTGTGCTGCTGTGAGATATTCGGTAGTGACGAAAATATAACTGTCCGTTTGGCTGCTACCCTGTTTCCAGAACACATCGACATCAGGGGCATAGGCATAACCATTGAGTTTGGCTATTGCCGCGACTAACATCTGCGCATCATACTTGTCACTGATGACAGGCTGGCCGTGCTTGTCTTTGACTATGAGTGTTGGGGCCAGTTCATAAAACTTGAACCCACCGCCGCCTTGCCAACCAATAGCTGATGATATGCCCCCCTGTTCTCCATCAACGACTTTTTCCAAACGCGGCAAACAGTGGGTATAGCAATGATCACCAAGTTCAATGCCGATGTAATGTCTGCCCATTTTGTGAGCAACTGCGGCAGTTGTTCCAGAGCCGAGGAATGAGTCAAGAACAAGGTCATTCTCATTTGAAGCGATTTCGAGAATGCGTTGTATAAGTTCTTCAGGTTTGGGATTGCCAAATCCATTTCCTTCAAACATATCATTGGAATGTCGCTTTGCTGAATCATTCGTTCCAACATCATCAGCATACCAAATAGTTTCTGGAGTAAGTCCGGTATCAGATGTTTCGGATAAAAATTTCTTCTGGCGTGGAACGTTATCTCCATTTGCGCCAAAGTAAATTCGATTGTCTGCAATTAACTCATTAAGTCGTTGTATTGTAAATCGCCAGCAGTTTCCCGCTGGGGGTGATATTCTTCGCCCACTGGGAGTTACAATTTGATAGAACTGCGAGGCAGTTCCATGCCCAGCCTGTGCAGTAATTGCTACTGATTGCCAAATACCTCGCGGATCGTTGTCTAGATTCCTATATCGATTTAACACTTCTTGTGTCATCGGTACCGAATTCCGCGCCTTCTCAAATAAACCTTTGTCTCTTGCGTATACAGTTATGTAATCGTGCTTGAATGAAAAGGCGCGGCGATTCTCTCGACTCTTTCGTTTTTCCCAAATGATTGTACAGACAAAATTTGACCGACCGAAAACCTCGTCACATAACACTCTCAAATAGGCGTATTCATTATCATCTGTGCTTATCCAAATACTTCCATTCTCACTTAAAAGATTTCGCAGAATTCGCAGGCGCGGAGCCATCAAAGACAACCACGTTGAGTGTTCGAGATTATCATCATAATGCTCGAATGCACTCCCTGTGTTATAAGGAGGGTCAATGTAGATACACTTCACTCGTCCAGAGAACTCCTGCTCTAAGGCCTTCAAGGCAAGCAGGTTGTCTCCGTGAATCAACATATTGTCAACGGCAGGATCGCCGTAGTCGCGATCAGGCGTGTGGAGCAGTATACGTGGCTCCACAACAGGTTCCTGCCCTTTGCCAATCCAAGTCAATTCAAGTTTTTGCATATATAAAACCTCCTACACAATCTCGAACGAGAACGTCATTATTGTTTCGGTTTCGATTTCGCCGTTTAAGCGAGTGCGGATATTTTCTTGCAAAGACTCGTTCTCAAGGGTAATCCGATCCTCTTCAAGGCTTATTTCCCGCTCCATTTTCTTGCGTTTATCTTCCAAAGCAGTGATAGCTGACCGCTTTTCTAACATCTGGTCAAGAGAACATGTATCTTTTGAATTTCGGAAATCCCTGCGTTTTTCGGAGATTTCCTTTTTCAGGAATTTCAACTGTTTTTGCAAGCCTTCTTTCAGGTCTTCACTATAGGCATCGAGTTTTTCAACCTGTTCCAGGAAATACTTCTTGTTGCGTTCGGCGATATCATCCTTCTGTCGCTGGATACCTTCCTGACGTCGCCTTATCAAATCTTCGGTTTCGGACGAACATTCTCCAACAACGCTAGCTTCCAGTTCCATAATGCGCTCGACCATTTCGTCGTCGACGGGAGTACCATCATTCGTGATTACTGAAATAATCAGATGCTCTTCGTTCTCAATCCCCTTGTGCGTTAACTTGTCAATTGATATGAAACCGCTTTTCAGATTAGGATGGCTATCTAAAAAGCTGATGCGATTAACTGATGGTAGGGTCGAGTGTGCGAACTGTATAGCTACTGATGGAGTTGCCACGTTCTTTGCCTGCAAAATCCAATCGCCGCACAATTCCCCATCGCGCCGTAGAAACTCGTCGTGAAGCTTCTCTGCATCGCGCCAACTCAAATTATAGGTCTTACGCTCGCCATTTTCTATGTATGCAAACCGCCATTGGGCAAGGGGTTCTATCCGTTCCGCACCTTGCATAATAAAGAAATTGCATAGCCAACGCGAGAACCTATCGAGTTCAGCCTTTGTGCCTTTATGGCAGTTTTTTAAACGTACTGCAACTTCTTCGTCGAAATTTTCAAGGATTGATTGTCGCGCCTTGGAAATATCCTCGCTTATCTGCTCAGAGAATTCTTCTTGCAAACGGTCAAACGCCGTTTTAATTTCTTCAGTACTACGGCATGTTTGATAAATGTCTAGGATGCGCCTTTCAAAATCCACGCCATCTTCAATTACCCCGAGCACTTCATCGGACGAACCAAACACGCCATCAAATAGCCTAAACTTCTGAGATAATAATTCAAACACTCTAACATCAGCAGCATTCGAGCGATTAAGAAAGTTGATGACAATAACGTCATTCTTTTGTCCATAGCGGTGGCAACGGCCTATCCGCTGCTCTATGCGCTGGGGGTTCCACGGCAAATCGTAATTAACCACGATATTGCAAAATTGGAGATTAATTCCCTCAGCTGCGGCTTCCGTCCCGATAAGAATGGAAGCTTGGTCACGAAATTCCTCCACAATCGCCGATTTTTTATCCGCCGTGGTTGAGCCAGAAATCTTGCCATCGTCTTTATGCCGTTCTTTCCATTCTTTGAAAACACGAGTGGAAACGGGGTCGTTGTTAGTGCCGTCCAAAAATACTATCTGCCCATCGTAACCGTTTTGGGAAAGCAGATTCATGAGGTACTTTTGCGTTCGCTTAGATTCAGTGAATATGACTGCTTTTTTTGCTCCGCCAAGGCGTTCGTTCATTTCAAACCCGCTATCAAGTGCAATTAGGAGATTGTCTCCCTTTGCATTTGTGGTAATAGTTTCGGCAAGTTCAGCATATCCTTGCAGTTCTTCAATTTCTTCTTTAATCCCTTCGTAATCAGCTGCAATTGCCTCGACTGCACCATCACAGTCTCCATTTGGCTCTTCATCGACTAGCTCCTCAATGCCATCGTAATCATCTAGGTCAGTAAGCCTGAGTTGTGTTTGATAATCGGTTAATTTCAGATTCAGTCGTTCGATAATCGTAGAAAGTGTCCCGTGAATCGCCATTGATGATGAAGCGAGCAGCTTTCGTGCCACCAACATCAAAAGCGGTCGTTGCCCCTGCGGAAATGCATATAGGCGTTCTCGTCGTAAATAGTCCGACACTCCGGTGTAAAGCCGTTCCTCTTCGGGACTTGGTGTGTATGGCTGCGTAATGGCCCTGCGTTCAGTATATGTGACATATTCCGTCACTTGGCGGCGCAACGTTCGCTTGCAGAAGTTTTGCAAGCGCGTTTTCAGGTTGCGATTGCGACTTTCAATATTTTTCACATTAACATATACCTCACGAAATACATCAGGATCACCAAAAACACGCTCATCAATAATGCTGACAAGCCCATAGAGTTCCATTAGATTGTTTTGGAGTGGGGTTGCTGTAAGGAGCAATTTCTTCCGCCCTTTAAGAGCAGTTTTCAGGTTATTCCCCATCACATTGCTCTTCTTATAAACATTACGAAGTTTGTGGGCCTCATCCATGATAATCAAGTCCCAGTCTACCAATCGAATATCCTGCATTTTTGCAGATGCAAAATTATATGAGCATATTACTACCGCTTCTTGTGCCAGAAAAGGATTGCAGGAGGGGACTTCTTGCTTCGTTTTGCTATAGTTCTTTGACTCAAGAATTTCAGAGCGGATGAAAAACTTTTCTTCTAGTTCTGTTCTCCATTGCGTACGGAGGGAAGCCGGTACAATCAGAAGTATTTTCCGTTTACGCTCTGACCAGCACTGAGCAAGCACAAGCCCAGCTTCTATCGTTTTACCGAGTCCCACTTCGTCCGCAAGTAATACCCCGTTTGACAGCGGCGACTGCAAAGCAAACAAAGCCGCATCCACTTGGTGTGGGTTTAGGTCTACTTTAACCCCGGACATGGCTGAAGCAAGTCCGTAAATCGAGTGTTGAGGGCGTTTTAACGTAAGCTGCTCAGCAAAAAATCGAGTTTGATGTAGTGTATACGGCATGACGCATAGCTCCTTTATTTATTTTCGCTTGTTTCCATAATGTTGCGCAGAAAATGCCCGCGCTCAAGAAGGCGAATTTCGGCTGATTGTTTGGACACCTGAAAAAAGTCACATAAACTGTCAACAACCGCGCGATGCAGATAACAACTCCCGTTTATATCAGCTTCAGCCGAGTGTTCCTTGATATATCGATTCACCATCTCATCAAACTGTTCAGGCGGCATAAGAATACGTGGAGCTATACCCCTCGCTTGCCATTCCATCCATTCCTCATCAGACCAGTTTGTCTTATTAGATTCGTCGTATTCTTCGAACAAGCTTCGAATATTTAACGCCTTTTGTGTATCGACTATGGAAACGGCAATATGATAGTCTCTGTGTTTGTGCCAATGGAAAGCTTCGTGAGCGATGGTGTTGTTCTTGCAACCCTCATTGCGCTTGGTAGCAATATTGGGGTCGATAATCATCGTACCGTATCGCGCTTTAACCATTTTATATGAGCCATCTTCCTCGTCGTAAATCTCAGTCAACCCGCTAGTGAAACACATTTGACCAAGAACACTAAAATCCTCGGTCAGCCGTTTTTCAACAACGCGTAGCCCCATGCGATTGCGGGCAATATACAAGATAGGAACAGTCATAGGGCGCTCCAAAGCCTCTGGATAATATTTTTTCAGAAACTCGACAGCTTCTTTATCAAATTCGTCCCGACTGATGTGCGGAGCATTTGACGAAAGCAAAATGGACATATTCTTCCTCCGAAGTCTATGGTTGCTCGTCTTGCTTGCTAATGTCCTCAAACACTCTTTTCCAGAAATCGTCGCCGAGTTTTTTTTCGTTTGCTCGACGCAGAGCCTTTCGTACGTGAGGTAGCTGCGTTGACATCAGATATTCAGGTAAATCGGGGGCTGCTGTATCGCGTTCGCGGCCCGCAAGGTCGAACATCTCTTCTTTTTCATCAGGTGATAGATTAAGAATGAGCGCGATTTTCTCAAGAATCTGCATTTCAGGTGGATTGCGCCTGCCTTTGACGATATCCGAGAGGTACGAAGCCGTCATACCCATGGCATCGGCAATGTCTTTTAGCTTGATGTCTTCGCCTCCTGCGCCACGGCCTCTTCTTTTGTTGTCGATGTATGCACCGAATTCTCCTGTCATAGGTGCCTTCCTTTCCGTAAGAATACAAATCAGCAAGCCGCTTATTAGCTAATTCGCTTACAAGCGTAGCTTATCATGCGTGCCATATTTTTGTCAAACTCTTTTATCATAGGCAATATTCCACACCCATTGCCTATTTTATGTGGGCTTGTGAACGACTTGAAATTTAAAATCCTGTGGCAAACGACCATATTTGAAGAGTTGGCTACATTGCTTCTAGCGATACAACACCCGCTGTCGTTCTTCAACTTGACCGCGAGCACGAATCGCAGTCGAGATATATTCATCATCACACTTTATGTCTACATTCTTCCCAACCATATTCTCGAACGCAAGGATATCCTCTTTAGCAACATTGTGTGTAACGACACGGTTTTCCTCGATTGCCTGCACGGCGTAGAAACGCTCGCCACCTGAAACGATGCCGAGCAGGATTCCGCTGTACTCCTTGTTCTCCAGCGCGTTGGTCATGATTATCGCTCCCTGTGGGAACCACTTTCTGACAAGTTCAAATGTATTGTGCCGGAGGGCTTTTCTGTCTTCTTGCATTCTCTGCTCTTTGGCCTCTGGTGTCTCCGCTGCCGCTGCCACCACCTCCCGCAGCTCCGGATTGGCGACACAAATACCGTTACGCGCAGCGATCTCCGCACAGCGGCGTTTGTAATCGTCGCTCCCGCTGAGCTGCACACCGCCCCACTTTTGCTGTGCGAGCTGCAACGCCGCCAGCAGGGTGTCGTCGTCCTCACGGTAGACGCGGATTTTTTGTCCGGCGTCGAGAAACGAAATATTCGCGGGGGCGTCGCGATAGAACTTCACACCCTGCTGTGTCGCGAGCATCTGGAAACCGGGCAGACCTTGTGGCGGTGTTCCTTCGATGATGCTTTTGCAATCGTCCGGAGCCGACATCTGGAGGAATTTTGTGTTCTTGCGATGCCGCCACTCGTCGGCTTTTGTGATGAGCCCTCTGTTTCGCAGCCACTCTTCGTATGACGGGAACGACGGGTTGGCACGCTGGAACTCGTCGCGCTCCTTTTTCTGCGCTTCTTTCAGCAGCGCTCTCTCATACGCATGCCGTGTGGAGAGGGTCGAGCGTCGATTGTTGATATGTTGCCTGCTGTAGCCCTTTCCGTTGAGCGAGCGCATGAGTTCCTCCCGCTCTATTTGCTGGCGATCCTTCATCGCAGATTTTTCATCTTGGTGATTCTTTTGCTGGGTTCCGCGCTTTTCTCTTTTCTCTGCGTAATATCCGCTTCTGGCGGCGGCATAGGTATGCCAGTCGGCGTTGTCGTTCGAAGTCGAGAGTGGTTTCGGGTCGGAGATTTTTGATGTGTGTTCGATGTTTTCAGAATCGAGCAATGCTCTTTCCTGAGGCGGGTGAAATGCGCCGAGTTGCTTTTCAAGTTTGTTCAGTGCCAGATTCCGTGACACCGCGCTTGCCTTCACTGGAATCTCGCCGACGAACACGATCGCGCCGGAACCTTTTTTCCGGTACTCCATGCCGTTCTTTTGCAACAGAGCATGAAGTTCATCCCACGAGGAAAGGTTTTGGTTTTTCACCGCATCTTTCAGAACGCCCTGCGCCTTGCGGATCGCCGACCGCTCGCCGTTCTGGTTTTCTTTGTCTTGTACTGGTTGTGGAATTTTTTCTTCTACTCGCTTCGGCTTCTGTACGAGTTCGCCAAGTTCGTTGACCTCGGACCAAGCATTCTCCTCCACCTGCCATCCCTGCGTAGCCTCAATGCGTCGGGCGGCGTGCTCCATGGCACGGCGAGTCCATCCGCCCGCTGGAGTAATCGCCCTGTGCGTGTCGGGGTCGATGCGGTTGACACAGATATGGAGATGCAGGTTGTCCGTGTTCTGGTGTAGGGAATAAAGAGTTTGG
>JAJDHV010000160.1 GCA_030266365.1 Synergistaceae bacterium OttesenSCG-928-I11
GTCGCCGACACGAAGGCGCACGCGAGAGCGGCTGCCGCAAAGGTCAAGGTCGACATCGAGAAGCTCCCCGAGTACCTCAACTTCCTCGAAGCAGCCATGCCCGACGCGATGCGCATCCACGAAGACACGCCGAACGTCTTCTGCGTGCAGCCCGTCCTGAAGGGCGTCGGCCTCGAGGACGCCACGAAGGTCGCCGACGTCATCGATAAATCCAAGTTCAGCGTCGAGGGCAGCTTCTACTCGTCGCGCGAGCCGCACCTCTCCATCGAGGGCGACGCGGTTCAGGCTTACTACGACGAAGACGGATATCTGACGTTCCAGTGCAAGTCGCAGGGCGTCTACTCCTCCATCAGCCGCATCGGCAACTGCCTCGGACACCCGAAGGAGAAGATCCGCGTCCTGATGAACCCGACCGGCGCGAGCTTCGGATGGTCGACGAACGCGGGCGACCTCGTCCTGGCAGGCGCGGCAGCGGTCGTCATGAAAGCGCCCGTTGCCCTCTCCATGAGCTACGAGGAGCACCAGCACTTCTCCGGCAAGCGTTGCCCCTGCCACTCCAACGGACGCGTCGCCTGCGACGAGAACGGCAAGATCACGGCCATCGAGTACGAGAGCGGCCTCGACCACGGCGCGTACTCCTGGGGCGGCGACGACTGCATGACGAAGCAGGCGCGTCACGCCTTCTTCCCCTACGCGATCCCGAACGTCGCAGCAGTCTGCCGCGTCGCCAACACGAACCATAACTTCGGCACCGCGTACCGCAGCTACGGCTCGCCGCAGACATACACGATGAGCGAGGCGCTCATGGACATGCTCGCAGAAAAAGCCGGAATCGACCCGTTCGAGTTCCGCTGGCGCAACATCGGCCGCCCCGGCGACACGAACATCAACAGCTATCCCTTCCGTCAGTACCCCATGGAAGAGATGATGAAGCTCATGAAGCCCATCTACGAAAAGGCCGTGGCCGACGCAAAAGCGGCGAGCACGCCCGAGAAGCGCCGCGGCGTCGGACTCGCGTGGGGCGGCTTCAACGTCACCGAGGGGCCGACCGACCAGGCGAAGGCCGCCATCGAACTCAACCCCGACGGCACCTTCACGAAGTACGACACCTATCAGGAGCTTGGACAGGGCGGCGACATCGGCTCCCTGATGCTGACGCTCGAAGCGCTGAAACCCCTAGGCGTCACGCCCGACATGATCCGCCTCCAGCAGAACGACACCAAACTCTGCCCCGACAGCGGCATGTCCGGCGCGAGCCGCACGCACTACATGAGCGGACAGGCGACGATCCTCGCAGCCGAAAAGCTCATCAACGCGATGCGCAAGCCGGACGGCACGTTCCGCACCTACGACGAGATGAAGGCCGAGGGCCTCGAGACGAAGTACGAGGGCCATTTCTCCAACACATCGGTCAAGGGCCTCTGCAACCTCGACCCCAACACCGGCATCGGCGACCCCAGCCCCGCCTACACCTACTGTCTCAACCTGGCAGAGGTCGAGGTCGACACCGCGACCGGCAAAGCGCGCTGCATCGGCTTCACCTGCGTCGACGACGTCGGCAAGGTCGGCAACATCGACGCCGTCAACGGTCAGGCTTATGGCGGCATCTCGCACAGCATCGGCTTCGCGCTCAGCGAGAACTACGAGGACGTCAAGAAGCATACGAACATCGCCTCCTGCGGCGTACCGTACGCGAACGACACCCCGGACCTGATCAAGGTCATCCACTACGAGCGCCCCGACGAGGAAGGCCCCTTCGGTTCCTCCGGCGCGTCCGAGGCGTTCCAGTCCTCCGGCCACGTCGCCGTCATCAACGCGATCTACAACGCCTGCGGCGTCCGCATCTACGAACTCCCTGCGACGCCCGCCAAAATAAAAGAGGGCCTCGACGCCATAGCGGCAGGCAAGGAGCCGTACAAACCGGGCAGATACTTCCTCGGCTCGGAGCTGTACGAGGAGCTGGAGAACATCAAAGCCAACCCGATCGCCTATAACCCGGACGAGGAATTCTTCCGCGCACTCGGCGACGGCGCAGACAAGTTCTTCTAAAATAATTAGGACCGTGGGGCTCCGCCCACACCCGGCAGG
>JAJDHV010000161.1 GCA_030266365.1 Synergistaceae bacterium OttesenSCG-928-I11
ACAGGAATTCTACGATAGCCCCGGCGGGCGGTCTTTATTGCGATGCCGGCGCGTATCAGGGGCTCGACGCGGGTGGCCCAACGCCGCCGGGCTCGACCATCGACCGTGTGCAGATCGGCGGACTGCCGAACTCGACATTGCGTGTCGGCCACACCCTCACGCTCGGCGCAACAGTCTTTATGAGAGACGGTTCGCGCGCAACCAGTGAGGCCGTCAGATGGGCGAGCTCCAACCCCGACGTTGTCCACGTCGACCAGTACGGCAACATCGTGTTGCTTGCGCTGGGGGAGAGCTATGTTACTGTCACGACGCAGCGTAACAGCTCTACGGGGAGTCCCGCGACACATTCGATCCTCGTAAAAGTGACCGAAGGGCAGATGTACACCAACATCGCCAAAATGATCTGGACAATGATAGCCGGTTTCAACTCTGATCTCTCGTCGAGTGGGGTACAGGCATATCTTGTCGACTCCGACCCCGTCACTGTGACAGCGTCGTCGTTTTCAGGCGCTTTCAGCGGGCGTTACGGCGTCACACCGGAGCAGATAACGGAAGTATCGGAGAAGAATGGCCTCGTGTTCCGCAAGTCGACTGACTACAGGCAGGCGAACGCACGCGGCACGATCGCCGCACTCAAGCCCTCCGTTGGCCTCGAAATGTCGACGCTGAAGGAACCCGGTGCACTGCTCGCGATGAAATATGTCTACAACATCGACTGGAGCGATGTGTCGGCCATCCTTGGCAAGGATGTGACTCAGGTTTCCCAGAGCGATGTAGAGGCGCTCTTCGGAGCGCTAAGCCTCGCGTTCACCGATGAAAACGGTGCGAATGTTGCAGTTGTCGACAAGGATGGCTCGAATGGAGTGTCGATAGCGGATGCCCTGTCGAGCGGTGCATTGTTGGTTGGCGGTGTCAACACGGATGAGTTCCCGAGCAACCAGAGCCTCGCCATGCATTTGTATGTGCTGCTCGGCGATGCTAAACCGGCGGGCGGAGCGTCCGTCAACCTCATCGACGGTAAAATCGTTGTCGCGGATAACGAGGCGAATGGTCGCATCGACGGTGAGATGTGGTTGTTGAAGGACGCCTCGGCTTCTGGCGGTGAAAACGGCGGTTCTGGCGATGGTGGCGGCGGCGGTGGCGGATGCAGCGCGGTTGGCTTCGCTCCGCTTCTTTTGGCGATCGCGGCATTGACGGTTGCGAGTCGAAGAAAAAAATAGGATACGTCGATACGGACAAAGGCGGTCTCGCGCAACAGCGCGGGGCCGCCTTTTTGTAAGCGCGGCCCTTTTTCGAATTCAATGGGGCATGTTGCTTATTTCGGGCGGCGGTTGACTGCCGCTACTTATTTTGTCAAAAATCATGAATGTTTGCACTCATCTATGATAAAATAACGCAGAGTATCTTCGGAGGCGGCGGATGTTGCGATATTTGGCGACCGTCCGATCGTTTTGCATATAACTGCGAAAAAAATTTCGAAGGAGTGTGTGCCATGAAATCGGCGATCGTGTTGACCCAGGAAATAGACGACCTGAACATCGCGGCGGACGAATTGACGTCCGGGATCAGGGAAAAGATCGCGTTCGGCAGGTCCTCCATCGGCATTGTGTATTGCGACGCCGACGTGGACGTCGCGGAACTCGGCCGGCTGCTCCACGAAAATCTCGGTTTCGATATTGTGGGGCTGACCACCACGGCCTTGATCGAACGTTATCACGGCTACTGCGACATGGGTATTGCGCTTGCGGTCATCACGGGGGATGACGTCGACATTTCGATCGGGAACACGGGTGAACTCTCGAAAGACAATTTCGCGGAGCGGATCCAAGGCACATACTCGCACGCGCGTGCGGCGCTGTGCGAGGACCCGCGGCTCATTCTCCTCTTTGCCCCCTACATTGCGGACCTGACGTCCGAAAATTACGTCGAAGCCCTGGACGAGGCGTCCGGCCACGTACCTGTGTTCGGCGGCGTCTCGACGGACCATTACGATTTACAGCACCAGAAGACATTCCACAACGGCGAGGCGTATCAAGACG
>JAJDHV010000162.1 GCA_030266365.1 Synergistaceae bacterium OttesenSCG-928-I11
TGGCTGACGACCCCGTACCCCATGAGCCCCATGCCGGGGTCGATCCCGAAACAGATCAATTCTTTATCCGGTTAATCCGGCTAGTCCAACTGCGCCAGAATCTCGTCCGGGATCTCGAAGTTCGAGTAGACGTTCTGCACGTCGTCGTGCTCCTCGAAGCGGTCGATCATGGTCATCAGTTTCGCCGCCTCTTCCTTCGTCTTGACGGCGACGGTCGTCTTCGGCTCCATCGTGCGCTCCATGTCGCTGACGACGTAGCCCGCGTCCTTGATGGCGGTCGCGACGTCCGACAGGGTCCCGGGGTCGGTCGTGATCTCGAAACCGTCCTCCTCCTGCGAGATGTCCTCCGCCCCAGCCTCGAGCGCGACGGTCATCAGCTCGTCCTCGTCGATGCCGCTCCCGGTCACCGTGATGATACCCTTGCGCTCGAAGTTCCACGCAACGCTCCCCGGCTCGCCGATCGCGCCGCCCGTCCTTGTGAAGAGCGTGCGCATCTCCGGTGCCGTACGGTTGCGATTGTCTGTGCTGACCTCTACCAGAACCGCGACGCCGCCGGGACCGTATCCCTCGTACGTGATGTCCTCGTACGAGACACCCTCCAGCGTGCCCGCGCCGCGCTTGACCGCGCGATCGATGTTGTCGTTCGGGACGTTGCCCGCCTTCGCGCGGTCGATCGCGACCTTGAGCTGGAAGTTCGCGTTCGGATCGCCGCCGCCGGCCTTGGCCGCCGCGATGATGTTCTTCGTGAGGCGCTGGTAGGCGACGCCCTTCTTGGCGTCCTGAGCGGCCTTGCGGTGTTTGATGTTGGCCCACTTCGAATGTCCTGACATTTCTATCACCCTCTGATCTTGGTTTCGTTCTGTTTTATTTTTTCGGAATCTCCGCGATTTTCGGCATGCTGCGCTTGTGTGCCGATCGCGCCATCGCCGACTCGATCCGCTCAGCCGTCTCCGGCGCGGCCTCGCCGGTCGCGAGGTAGCGGTCGAGATCGTCGTACGTCACGCCCATCTCCCGCTCGTCCGTCTGCCCCTCCCAGAGGCCCGCGGTCGGCGGTTTATCGACGATCCGATCCGGTACCCCAAGGTAGCGCGCAAGCGCGAAGACCTCGCCCTTGAGCAGGTCGCCGAAGGGAAGTGCGTCGACGCCGGAATCGCCGTGTTTCGTGAAGTAGCCGAACATCAACTCGTCCCGGTTGCCTCCGCCGAAGACGAGGTAGTTCTTGCTCTGCGCGACGGCGTAGAGCGTCGTCATGCGAAGGCGCGGCTTGATGTTCGCCTTCGCCATGGCGGAGAGTTCGCCGTGCGACGATTCGGCTTCGCGGACGAACGCGTCGTAGACGCCGGTGAGATCGATTTTTTCGACCGGGATGTCGAGCGCACCCGCCACGAGGCGCGCGTCCTCCTCGTCCACCGGCATGCTGTGGCACGGCATGATGACCGCGAGCATGCAGTCTCGCCCACAGACGCGGCGAAGGAGCGCCGCCAGCGCCGACGAGTCCACACCGCCGGAGAGTCCCAGCACGGCACCGGCCGCGCAGGCGTCGTTGAGCCGATCCCTCACCCATCGTTCCAAAAACCCAGCGATCTCCGCGGGGTCGCGATATATTTCCGCCATCTCCTCACCGCCTCTGATAGAATGGATGAAAAATGGATAAAATATCGTTCACGGTCCTGCACCGTTCGATATTCTATCACACTCCGTCAGCGAGGGAAATTATGCAGCGTTCAGCCAGTTCCACGCGCGCCATCATTCTGGACGGGTACGTCGACGAGCCGGCGTGCTTCGGCGTTCCTCCCTACATCTCCCCCTACGTGCGCTACTGCGCGGGCGTCCTGCGCGCGCACGACGCGGACGTCGACTACGTCACGTGCGATGCGTGGCGGGGCAATCGCGCGCGCACCGACGACGCGATCGCAAACGCGGACGTCGTCGTCGTCATCATGGGGCTCACCGTGCCGGGGCGCTATCGCGGCGGCTCGCCGCTGACGCTGCGCGAACTCGACGCCGTGGCGTCGATGCGGAGAAAAGGCGTT
>JAJDHV010000163.1 GCA_030266365.1 Synergistaceae bacterium OttesenSCG-928-I11
TTGTCCATCTGGAGCGCCGTCACGCCGTCGCGCGTGCCCGCCACCTTGAAGTCCATGTCGCCGTAGTGGTCTTCGAGGCCCTGGATGTCCGTCAGGATCCCGAATTTGCCGTCGTCGGCGATCAGGCCCATCGCGACGCCCGCGACCGGTTTTTTGATCGGGACGCCCGCGTCCATCATCGAGAGGCTGCCGCCGCACACGCTCGCCATGGAGCTGGAGCCGTTGCTTTCAAGGATGTCCGATACCATGCGCACGACGTAGGGGAACTCGTCCTCCGACGGCATCATGTTGCGCAACGCGCGCTCTGCGAGTGCGCCGTGGCCGATCTCGCGCCTGCCGGGGCCGCGCATCGGGCGCACCTCGCCGACGGAGTAGGGCGGGAAGTTGTAGTGCAGCAGGAAACGCTTCGGCGGCTCGTCCCACTTGATGCCGTCGAGCATCTGGTCGTCCGTGCCGACCATGCCGAGCGTCGTGACGGCGAGCGCCTGCGTCTCGCCCCTCGTGAAGAGGGCCGAGCCGTGCGTGCGCGGCAACACGCCGACCTCGCACGTGATGGGGCGAAGCTCGTCCATCGCGCGGCCGTCGGCGCGGCGTTTTTCATCCAGAATGAGCTTGCGGACGCCCTTCTTGGTCAGCTCGTCCATCAGGCCCGCGATGTAACCTTTGGCGTCGGGGTAGCTCTCCGCGAACTGCTCCTGCGCCTTCTTCGCGATCTCGGAGATCGCGGCGGAGCGCTCCTGCTTGCCGTGGATCTGTATGGCTTTATAGAGGTCGTCCCAAAGATTGCCCTGCACCCAGGCGTCGATCTCGTCGATCTTGAGCGGGTCAGCGACGACGAACTTCGGTTTGCCGACCTTCTCACGCATGTCCAGGATGAAGTCGACGATCTTGTTGATCTCTTGTGTGGCGAGTTCGAGCGCGTCGATCAGAAGCTCCTCGGAGACCTCCTGCGCGCCCGCCTCGACCATCGTCACGCCGCCGCGGTGTCCGGCGACGACGAGGTCGAGCGCGCTGTTCTCCAGCTCCTGCTCCGTCGGGTTGACGACGAACTGGCCGTCGATATAGCCGATCTTGACGGCGCCGATCGGCCCCGCCCACGGGATGTCGGAGATGGCGAGCGCCGCCGACGCCGCGTTGATCGCGACGATGTTGGGCGCGTGGATCTGGTCGACGGAGAGCACCGTGCTGACGACGTGGACGTCGTTGCGCATATGCTCGGGGAAGAGGGAGCGGATCGAGCGGTCGATCACGCGCGCGGTGAGGACGGCGGATTCCGCCGGACGCCCCTCGCGCTTGATGAAGCCGCCGGGAATCTTGCCGGCGGAGTAGTAGCGTTCCTCGTAGTCGACGAGCAGCGGGAAGAAATCCAGCCCCTCGCGCGGTTTCTCGGTCACCGTCGAGGTGACGAGGACCATGGTGTCGCCGCAGCGCGCCACGATAGATGCGTTGGCCTGCTTTGCCATGCGGCCGGTTTCGAACGAGAAGGTCTTTCCTCCAAGTTCGAGGCTAAATGTTTCAGCCATGTTCATTTTTCCTCCTCTATCTTCTTCTTATTGTGACCGGGTGATCATATCACAAAAACTCCCGCGTTGCGCGCGGGAGTTTTTGGGTGATTCCGGTTTATTCCTGCGTATGGATCAGTGACGCAGTCCGAGGCTCTGGATGAGGTTCTGGTAGCGGCCGAAGTCCTTGTTGCGCAGGTACTGCAACAGCTTGCGGCGTTTGCCGACCATGATCAGAAGCCCGCGGCGCGAGTGAAAGTCCTTCTTGTGGATCTTCATGTGCTCGGTGAGCTGGCGGATGCGCGTCGTCAGAATCGCAATCTGCACCTCCGGCGAGCCGGTGTCCGCGCCGTGCGTCTTGTACTGCTCGATGACTTCATGCTTCAGTTCCTTGTCGATCATTTCCCGTGTTCAACTCCTAGAATTGTAATCCCGCAACTCAGGCTGACGTCTTTGTTTCATCTGCGTTTACGCGACAGTCCGTGTAGAGGGTCAAGGAATTATAACACAACGTCTCACAGCCG
>JAJDHV010000017.1 GCA_030266365.1 Synergistaceae bacterium OttesenSCG-928-I11
GCCAGGGAACTGATGGCAAAGGCGCGTACGGCGGACGGGTTGCGCATATGTCAAGCGGTTGTTTTTCCTCTTGCCGACGGCATGTCCATAAAACAGACGGCAGCACATATCGGTCGCAGCTTGAGTTGGACGATACGGAATCGCAGCGCTTTTATCGCAGCCGGTGGTTTTCCGGTAAAGGACAGACCTGGTGGGCGCAAACGAGCGAATATGACTGTTGAAGAAGAGTGCGCGTTTCTGGAGCCTTTTTTTGAGAAAGCGAAGAGCGGCGGTATTCTCGTTGTCGGCGAGATACACAAAGCCCTCGAAAAACATCTCGGCCGGAAGGTCGCCCTTGCATCCGCCTATAACCTTTTGCATCGCCACAACTGGCGCAAGCTGGCGCCCGACAAACAGCACGTGGAGTCGAATCCGAAGGCGCAGGAATGCTGGAAAAAAAACTCCCGGAGATCCTGAGGGCGTTTCGGGATTGGGTGGGCGACACGCCCTTTCTTTTGATGTTCCAGGATGAGGCGCGATTCGGCTTGATCTCGGAAACCCGGTATTGCTGGTGCCCCATGCCGATACGGCCCGTGTGTCGAGTTCGCGTCAGCCAGGAAAACACATACGCCTATGGTGCGGTGGACATTCTCAGTGGGCAGTTCGAGAGTCTTGTATTGCCTCGCTGCGATACAGGTTGCATGCAGATTTCCCTGGACGAGATCTCTTCGCGTCACGCAGAAGAGAAGATCCTGATGGTCATGGATTGCGCAGGCTGGCACAGATCGAAGTCGCTCGAGGTCCCCTCAAACATGCGTCTGTGTTTTCTTCCGCCGTATTCCCCCGAGCTCAACCCGGTCGAGCACATTTGGGATGAGTTGAAGGAGAAGAGCTTTCATAACCGGGTGTTTTCGAGCCTCGATGCTCTGGAGGATCATTTGGTCGATGAGCTTCGCCAACTCGAAAACAATCCGGAGATTACGCGATCAATTGTTGCGTGGCCGTGGATTATTAGTGCCTTGATGAATTAGAATTGGAATAAGGGAATGGTTTTTCCCCTTGGGTTGATGCGCTTGAAAAAATGTTATCAACAATACATTCCTCTTCTCAGGATAACGCACGATAATCTGAGCATAATCGTTTTAGAGGATTTCCCAGAAAAAAGCCCAGGGCTTATTCCGAGAGAAGTCCTGGGCTTTAGCAATGAGTTATGATCATATCTGGTGTATGAGAGAGGTCGGAGAATCGTCTAGAATCTTCTAGAATCTTCATGTTTAAATAATTGGACCTTCTGTTTTCGTAGGATGTTAAATTTTCCATAAAACTAGGATAAAAAAACCGGGTATCTCTGGCATGGAGAGATACCCGTCTAACTCTACACGGCCCAACAACTGTTCGGTCGTGGATATCACTGGTGGAGCTGGAGCACCTATATAGGTATTCACGACATGATAATGTCGTTACCAAATATGCATTCTTTCGGATAAATCTATGCTTCATCGATATAATTATCATTTTCACAAAAAATCTAAGAAGCAATATTAGTTTATCTATCATTTATCCTCACACGATTATACTGATAGTGCTTGTGTCATAATAAGAAAGAGTGTAACAAGCAGCGTTGCTAGAAGTTGAAAAAGATGAAAAGACTTTTTCTTTAACCAATCATCGAATTTTAGCAAAGAGAGCATTAACAGCGAAATAATAAGCATGCAGATAGCGTATTTGATATGCAATTTTCGCAAAGAATCCCCAAATGCAAAGGGCGAAAATGTGGTTGCAATAGGCCGAAGAATTGTCGAGAAAACAATGTGTATTACAGGAAACAATATAACACAATACAACAAACAGAAAAAAATATAGATATAACTTGAATTTTTCCAAAAAAGTCTTATTAAAAAAGAGGCCTCTGTGGATTGCAACAATATTGCATGCAATGAAAAATTAAACGAAAAACAAAAGAAGAAAAACGAGATCATAGCAGATAAGTAGATTGAATAATAACGAATTTCCCACGATACACTATTTGCCAATGCGACAACATTTGTGAATCTATAAAAATAAAACAACGGTATAAGGGCAAAAAAGACAAAATACATTGCAAGTGCTCTTTGTTTAAGCGCAAAATTACACATCCAAATAATAACAACCGTTAAGATGAGCGTGAATATTGTGACTTGCCATGCCAATTGGATATTCATGGTGCCTTGCAATACTGCGAAAACCAAATCAATTGGCTTAATTATAAATGGCAATATCATCTTAGTTGTTTTAAATGAAAAATATCCCAACCCCATGGCAATAACAAATTCTGCCGTTTCCCAAATAACTCTTTTATAGGGTATAAATTTTTCTAGCTTATTTTGTTGATATGTTGTTACAAACAAATATAAAATCACACTTACGAATAAGAGTACTTCGATAGGGATGTGAATATATTTTTCAATTACTTTGTTTATAGAATAAATGACCAGTAGGTAGGCGATTTTCTTGAGAAAACCCACCACACCAGTCTCTTGCTTCTTAATATCCTTACCATCTGGTTCACGTGTTGCTTTGTCATTCATAAGAAGATCTCCAAGCCGCAATAAGTGATTGCATAATGCAAAACCAAAGTCAATAAAAATAAGCGTTCATAAACATTAAGTCGCGTTTGCAAAACCATAATAACCACATAGTTGAAGCAAAAATGCTAAGTATCGCATGATAAACCAATATCTGTATCATCATTTTGCCTTTAGAACCTTCGCGCAAGCCTTTGATAAAATCTTCATTTTCTATATGCATCGCCATCTTCAATACTACCTGAGTATTTAAAATTTCGCGATTACTTGCCGTTATTGCATCTGCTCCTCTACAAAACGCAGCATCTCTTCTCTGCTTGGCAGTTCCAACAAATATCGGGAAACGAAGAGCTTGTTATCCATACCCGCAAGCGCATACTCAACCAAAGAATGATTCTTGTCGGTACACAGCAAAATACCAATCGGTGGGTTATCGCCTTCCGACGTCATATTCTCTCGATACCAGCTGACATAAGTATTGAGCTGTCCAAGGTTTTCGTGGTTGAAAGCATTCAGCTTCAACTCGACAAGGACATGGCATTTCAAGATACGATGATAGAACACCAAATCCACGAAGAAATATTCCCCGCCAATCAGAATCCTCTTCTGGCGAGCCTCGAAACAGAAGCCTTGACCGAGTTCAAGCAAAAACATTTCAAGTTTTTCTATCAGGTCGTTCTCCAAATGGCTTTCGGACATCACTTCTCGTGGTTTCAAACCCAGAAATTCGAACACGTAGGGGTCTCGTATATTCAGCCTGTTGGTATTGCGCTCAACGTGACCATCAGTTAACTCGACCAATTTTTCTTTGTTGGTCGAAAGCACGGTTCTCTCATAGTACAAGCTGCCTATCTGCCGCTTTAACTCTCTGACAGACCAATTTCCCCGAATACACTCCGCCTGGTAGAAAGCCCGTTTTTCCGGTTCTTCTACGGAGAGCAACTGCTCAAAATGCGTATACGACAAATGCTGGAGTAAATACAGGCTCTCGTTTGCCTCGCGAGAAAATGCGGTCAGCGACCGCATTTTCTCGGATATTTGTCGAGGCAATGATTTTTGCAATTGTGGGGTCACTGACCGCACAATCTGCGGGTACGTTTTATAAAAGAGAATATAGCGATATAGTTGACGCTTTCCACATGCGCTCACCTGCATCGCAGTCAACTTCTCCGATAAGTTTTCCAGCATTGCTTCGCCATATGTGGCACGATCCTCGCCATTCAGCTCGTATTCGGCGATATAGCAGCCAATGAGCCAATTGCGGAGCGTCAAGGTCATGTTGACCGCTCGGCTTGCCTCGGTGACCAAATGACAGTGCAGGCTATTGATCGATTCTGCAAGCTGAGGAAGAGTAAAGCTTGTAATCTGGTTATCCATCATGAAATCACTCGTCACATGGCCTTCCGGGTTGAATTTGAAAATCGGAGAGGAGAACGCTTGACACGTAAAGCATTTGGCACAAACGACAAGATATCATTTCTTATCCAGCCTCACACTCTCCGCAGGCGGAGATTTTTCATTCTCCACAGAATCTTGCGCCTGCTTATATTCCACCCTCACTCCCACGGCAAGATCGTAAAAATCGACATCCTCCAAAGAGGAGTAGTGAAAGAACACCGCTGTCGTGCTGGGCTTTCCATCTTCCGAGATGAAACCGGATCCATTGCAGAGGCGAGAGGTTTTCCCCCGCTCCCATTTCTCCTCTGGCTCGATCTCTTCAACCTGCGGACGAGGACGGGCAACGAACAATCTGTCTATCATACCGCTCCAGCTCCTCGGCGGGTTGTCTATCAACTCGTTCATCTTGAGTACGTGCGTCGCCTCGCTCATCAGCCTTCCGGAGGTTTTCGTCTGCCTCTCGTTACCGTTTGCGTCCGTGTACTCATAATTCCAGCCCAACAACATCACTCTGACGCCCAAGGCGTTCAACTTCCTGATCAGCGGCAGAAAATCCTCGTCGCCGGAAATCAGAACGAGAACGTCGAATTTTTTGTAAATCGTAGACTCCAGGGCCTCCAGGGCGAGCCAGACATCTACCCCTTTTCATGCATCTTCTCCGAGTTCGACGCAAGCTATTTCAACTATATTTCACAAACACCTCGAAAAAAGACGTTATGTGAAGCTCACTACTCTCAGTTTTATTGAAAGTGGATACATTATACCCCACACCAACCTACCCCACAATTTCCCATAACCAACTTACAAGCCCCACCTCGCAAATCACGAACAATATATTAAGGGTATCTCCGCTTCGATCGGAGATACCCTTAATACGCTATAGAAGGAGCTCGTCGTAATTATGAAATCAAAACCAAAAGCAATACAACGCCGTGCTGTCGCCAAATTCATCAAATCGACAATGGCAAGGCCCAGAAAGAGGTACCCTGTGGTCGTCTGGAAAATTTCGTCGATGTTTCCGGCAGACTTACACGCGATGTTCAAACGCTGGCAGGAAGGATCGGATTTCCGAGATGTGAAACTGTTTAAAAACGAGACGGATTTTTTCGACGTGTTGTACCGGGCATTCGATGCATTCGAGCTAAACTGGCATATCAAGACGAGCTATAAAAGGGAAAAGGTATATTTCGGCAATTTACGACTCAAAAACCGTGGATGCAAGTTGCTGATGGAAATAGGAGCCAAGACATACATTGGTTAAAACACAGCGCACGATGTGAGACCTCAAAGAGGACGTTGGCTCGCTCGACCCGATCAACGCAGGGATCATCCTCAAATCTGCGGAGAAGGTCGATACCGTCATCATCGCCTGGGGAAAGGTCGGGGAGAACAACAAGAGAATTCGAGACGTTCAGAATCAACTGCTCGCTCAACTGCAACCCTACTCGGAGAAGCTGTACGAGATCGCCGGTGAAAAGGGCGACGCCGGTTTCCATCCCCTCGCCCCGCAGATACGGTTCGTCTGGATCCTCAAAAAGTTCGAGTTTCCGGCTCCTGAAGGAAGCGGAGAAGTGGCCTGATGCGGATGTCACGTTCCACACCCGAACATTTCCATGAGCGGATTCATTACATCGGGCACCCTCGACCGAGTCGACGCCGAGTGCTCATCTTATCAATTTTAATATTTTCGTGCCGGGAGGGAGCGTATTGTACAAGGCTGGAACCGCCGTCGAAGTCCTGAATCTCAGAGGGAAATTGCCGAAGGAGGTTTACCTGAACGCCCTCCGTCTCGCAACGATCCTGGACGGTCATTATGGGGAAGGACGGGATGTCGACAACGATGACGGCGGGATCATTCTCTTCGTCGAACGATCCGACGATCTGGACGAAATTGGTCGGAGATACATGAGGCTCGACGAAAACAGGCACGAGTCCGTTCATTTCGTCGTCTGCGAGGGAGAAGATTATGTCGACGTTCTCTTCCTCACGCACAACGATTTTGGGATCAACGTGTTCATCCCGGTTTCGCTCGCCCCGGAAACCTTGCTGCAGGAAGCGCGCCGCAACCCGAGGATGACATGAAATTCATTCAGATTACAAGGGAGGAAAAAATGTGGTATTTCTTCGCAGGTTTTGTGCTCGCCATCACGATCATGTCGGTTCTCGACAACACGCGCAAGGAGGCTTACTGAAATGGGTAATCTTATGGTTAGCCTGTTAGCGACAACGACCGGGGAAATCATCGAGATGTTCTCGAGCGGCGTCATGCTGGGTATCTCGGTCTATACCGCCGCGAAGAACGGCAAACCGACGCCTCCAAGGAGGAGACGGCGATAACCCGGAACTGCGGCATATAAGAATCCCCCTGCAAGCGTCCCTACGACCCTGAATGCAGCACCGGTTTCAGTGGTTGCAAGCATCTACCCCAGTGTCGCCGAAGGGGCGTTCAGGGACGATAGAGGGGCGTCACTCGGTAAGGACGGCGTTGGATCGCTTCGGCCTCCGCAAGCGTTTCATCAATTTTTGCTGCGTCACGTGCAACTCCTTCGCCATCGTCAGCAGATACTCCTGCGTTTCAGGCTCCAGCTTCAGGAAGACATCGCGGAACTCATCCTCGTACAACGTAGAATTGAACATCTCCCCCTGACCGTTCCGAAACCACTTCTCGTTGACATTGAAGGTTACAAGAAGGAGTCGAACATTCTTCTCCGTCAGCTTCGTCTTGCCGCTCTCGATCATGGACAGGGACGTCTGAGTCAGACCGAGTTTCTGGGCAAACTCGGTCTGACTCATACCCAGTTTTTTCCGAACGTCGCGCAGTCGCTCCTTCACGATATCCCTCATTTCAAAATATATCAGCCATCTATAAATTATTTGGGAAAAATGTAAAGTTGTCAATATATCCGTTATGTTATAAGATTTCATCATTATTTGATATTTGGAGGTGATGCCCATGACGAAGTGCGAACAGGAGGCGATGGAACTTTTCGGTCGGTTGTCGCTTGAGAACCAGAACCATCTGTTGATGCTGACACGTCTGGCGTACATCGCGGAGTGTTCGGTGAAAAAATCGATGCACGTTCCAATCGACGAGGCGTTACGACATGCCGTCGCCTCGGAAATATCGGGAAAACAGGAGGAGGAGGAAAACAGCGGATCGGATTGATTTCGACAAAGTTTTTATTTGGCTATCAGTTTTCAAACCATATTATTGATTACAGGAGGATTTTATTTATGGATATGATCATGCAGGAAGGTGAAACGATACTGAAAGAGGGAAGCGCGAACAGCTTCGGCATCGCGCTGTCGAGGGGCGGGAAACTTGCCGTAACCAATCAACGCGTCTTGTGGCAGGGGCACGCCCTCAACATCGGAGGGCAGGCGGACGTCATCAATTTGAGCGACATCGTGGCATGCGGCAAGTGCGTCACAATTACGATCTTCGCGTTGCTGTTACCGATCCCCAATGCAATATACATCTCCACCAAAGACGGAAAAACATACAAATACACCGTCTACAAGCGCAAGGAATGGCTCGACGTTCTGAATAAGGCCATCAAGGACAGGAAAAACGCCAAATGAGGAGGAATACCATTATGAGGAAAGTGATATCAATTTTAATAGCGAAAAGGAACACGTTCTTTTTTACCGCGTTGCTGCTCCTTCTCTTCTCCTCGACCGCTTACGCTGCCGACGGCCTGGATATCAACAAAAAGGGGTTCGGCCCGAAGATCAAGGGGCATCAACTCGGCACACCCGTATCTATGGAAGACTTTGTCACCAACTGTCGTAAAACCTCAAATAGAGGATACTATACGGTGGCGGTTATCACCTACAACGAAGAGATGCTCCTCAGGGGTTATGTTGTGATGCAAATTTCAGTCGATAAATGGCAGCTTTCCTTCAATGCGCCGGGCCTAGGGCAAGGGGCGGACATCTCATCGGTTTTCAAGACATTCGAGCATATTGATGAGCGACAGAACTTTGGCGACTACTTCAAAGCCGTTGTTGCCGAAGCAAATCGTTACCCAGCCGCAGAGATACAGTTCTGGAGCGGCAATGACTACTTTACATCTTCTGCCGCGCGGAGACCGGGGCAGAAAACTTTCCGTTACGATTTTCTTAAGTTTGGCGAAAACATCTTCGAAGCAAACGATATGTCAGGCGATGATTTCGCCAAAGCCGCTATCAAAAAATATTCTTTGGATAAAAACCATGAAAAAAGCGGTTGGTACGGCACTGTAAACACCACATTTAAAACAATAACTCTGGGACTGGCAAAAGTGAAGGTCGACAACGCCAAGTTTGATCGCTAGGTATACGTCAAACAAAAACTGCGATCATAACAAAAAATCCCTTTGAGGCCCCATGTCTCGAATATGAGAGACATGGGGTTTTGCTCTATTGGCCCTAATCACTTTCAAAATCATCTTCATCATTATAATAAAGAGGGGCTTTATTTTGAATTTCTTTAATATCGCCCCTACACAATCTCTCCATTATTTCAACAAAGCCATTCATGGCTTGCTGATTCTTATCGGTATAAAAAATAATAATATCGCTTTCGCTCGGACAAAATGTCGCTAGAACGACTTGCGGAAACGTGCGTTTTACCCTTTGCGCAATGAGATTATTGTAACCTTTTTTCGTGCCTAAAAATGCCGTTTTAACATTTTGGACTAAATCGCTGTCACCTCGCCTTCCTCGCGTGAAGGCGATTTTTAGATTCGGAATGTTTCTCTCATACGGGCTTTGGCGCGGCACAACCCAATGGCCGTCGCGATTAGTCGTCGCGCCTAGATCATTAAGCCATCGGGAAAGCGTTGGTTGTGTCAGCCCCTCTCCATTCTCTTCTTCAAAAAGCGCCATAATTTCTTTTTGTGTTCTCAGTTTCTCATTGGAATTCAATAATTTTCTCAAAAGATCAATGCCATAATCTTTCGTCATTTTGCGTTCGACTTTTTTTGCCACTTTCATGCCTCCTCAAAAAAATCCATTAAAAAACACTATCCCAAGTAATTGGATTGCATACCCTGAATCTTGATTCAACTCACATCACATGCGAAGCCCTGCATTTCACTTGGTCGCAGATGTCGCTTTTTTCGAAGAATATCATGAATATATTCAATCGTCAATGCATATTATTGAATATTTTAGATAATGCATACCATTGACACTACTGTTAAATATGCTATTGTACCGGCGCATTGCAATATGCATGATAATCAATTATTCAGATTAGAAAGGAGTTCAAAAATGAACAAAGCGACAGGTCCAGACAACGAAGCACCAGTAGGGGTAGCCATGACTGAAGAGAGCAGTTTAGGGGGCAAAGCAGAGCAGATTTACCTAGAGAAGTTAGCAAACCTTAAAAGCGGAAAGCACATGATCACGCTAGGGGACACGGAAGATCGGATCAAGCGTCTGAAAGAGAGCATAGGTAAGGATACGGACGATTTAAAGGTGCGTAGGTGGGTGTTTCCGCACCCACCTACGTGACTCCCGCAATACAAGGAGGTGACGCCCGATGGTGCAATAACGGGTTACTGTTGGTTTATGTCTTTCCAAAGAAGTCGGCGCGAAGCCGGCATTATTGATTATTCGAAAAAAGAGGAGAAATTTAAAAATGAATATCCATGTTAAACATCAAAATTTGCGGTGGGCGCTCGGCGAAAAAATTGTCGAGCAGGGTTACCAGCCCCTCGTCCCGCTCTACGCCCATGACTTCAAAGATCCAAATCGGGCCGGAAAGGCACCGTGTATGAAGGAATGGCAGAAAAAGACAGAGACGACACCTGAAGAGCTAAAAGAGTGGCGCGACAAGAACCCCAAACGCAACCTTGGACTCGTACTCGGTTCCCCCTCCGGCATCGTCGCTATCGATGTGGACGGCCAAGGTGGTTTCAAAATTCTTCGTGAGTTGAGCGGCGAAAACCTCCCGCCCACTGTGGAATATACGACACCGGGAGGCGGGCATCGTTACATTTACCGTATTCCGGATTGCTTCAAAGGCAAGCGTTTCAAGAAATATTCGAAAACCGGCGACGAGCCTCACACAGAGGTCGCCTTATTGGGCGACGGGCAGCAGACAGTCCTGCCATACTCCCGGCACCCGAACGGCGGGTACTACGAGTTCGTCGGGGGGCACAGTTTCGACGATATGGAAATCGCCGATGCCCCAGACTGGATGATCAACCTCATGTCTCCCGAGGAGATACCCGAGGGCATGACGTCGACGCATCACCTTGCTCGCTCGACGTCGAAGCAGCGAGATGAACTCCATACCCTTTGCTCCAAATGCCAAAAGTTACACGAGTTCTTGCAGATGCAGGAGCGGGAGGGGCTTGACGAGGAAACATGGTTCCGCTGCTGCTGTCTCTTCTCATGCATCCAGCGCTCCGACCTTGCGATGACGTTCTCGATGCTCAGCAAGAAGCACAATGCACGTAGCAAGAGACGGATCGAAGAGCTTGCAACACAGGAGGTACGCGCGCGGATACGCTGCACCTCGCTCGGGTGCCCGGAGGCGGACGTTACTGCATGCTTCACCAAAATTCGTAAAAACAAAGCGGGCGAAATCATCAATTCCCCCACGTCCAAACTAAAGTACAGCGCCGCAGATAAAATGCAGGTTGGCTTCACGTACGACGAAGAGGGTAATTTTAAGAGCGTAAACTGCAACATCTTCGTGGACACCTTCCTTACGCATTATGACCTCCGGTTGCAGCATGGCCTCAACTACTACGTCTATCATCAAGACAATCATTGGGAGATGCTGAGTCGGCACGAACTGGGCCGGTTGATGCGTGCTTTCTTCGACCGTTACGAGCCCAAACAGTGGCACTCACGTTTCGAGGCGGAATACCTCAACGTGCTGCGCGTCAAATGCCCCCTGGCGGAGACGCTGGAGACTTCAGAGGGGTACATTTGCCTCGAGAACGGCCTGCTCGACACCGAGGCGTTTCGCTTGGTACCGCATACGCCGGGTATTTTCTCCACGACGAAGATTCCTGTCCATTACAACCCAGACGCGCAATCCCCAGCCTTCGACCGTTTTCTCGATTCGATCTTCGGCGGCGATCCTGCGCTCATCGATCTGCTCGGGGAAGTCCTCGGCTATTGCCTGATCCCCTCTGTGAAGGCCGAGAAGGCGATCATGTTTCTCGGCAGCGGGGCAAACGGAAAGTCGCTCACACTTCGCATCCTTGCAGATCTTGTAGGTAAACGCAACGTCAGCACGGTCTCTCTTGGGGATCTATCCAGGCCGTTTGCGCGAGTGCAGTTGCTCAACAAACTCGTCAACATCTCGACGGAGACAGAGGTCCGATGGCTCAACACGGAGGTTTTCAAGAGCGTCGTCAGCGGCGACCCGATTCAGTTCGAGCAGAAGGGCGAGCCGGTGTTCACAGAGCGCCCCTTCGCAAAAATCGTCGCTGCCGTCAATCGACTCCCGAGGACACGAGATACATCCGACGGTTTCAAGCGCCGTCTGCTGATTCTCCCGTTCCAGTATTCTTTCGTGGACAACCCTACGAGGCCCCACGAACGGCGGATCGACCGGGACCTCTACGACAAGCTGTGTCGGGAACTGGACGGCATTTTCGCCTTTGCTGTCCGTGGGCTGAAACGCTTGAAAGAGAATGGATACGTCTTCTCGACGTCGAGGAAGGCCGACGCGATCGCCCGAGAGTACGTACGGTCCATCGACCCCTACGCCGACTTCGTTCAGACGGTCGTAAGCCCTAAAGACGTGAGCACGCAGAATAAGGTTCGGTGCTGCGATCTGAAGAGCGCTTTCGAAGAATTCTGTTTGAAGCGCGGGTGGCAAAGCTACGCCAGCCAACCGTACAACAAAACGCTCGCCGAGATCCGCCACGCGCTGGAGCAGCAGCGGGTTTCGTTCAAGCCTAAAAAAATAAACGGGAAGCGGTACGTCACCGGCATCGCGCTGCGGACATCCGCCGATTGGGAGGGATAAGAGATGGAGGTGTCGCGATTATGCCGCAGCGAACTGAAAAGGAGATTCGAAGTTAGATCTTTCAGAAAATTCAACTCCGCCCGCCTCTCGGCATCGAAGGGCAATATCGCAACGTCGGAGGGAGTGGATCGTTTTATCAAATTGGTCAGTTTGATTATGAAGGACTCATCGCCGGCGAGCGATGAGTCGTAAGAAAATTTTATGAAGATTTGATTATTTTATTGTTGCATTTTTAGATTGCCGACTCAACGAAGCGTTGGCACAAAATATGAAGCTACTTTGAATGAAAAACCTGCCCGACTCCGCCCTGCAGCGGGGTCGGGTATTAAAAAAACGAGATCCAACTGATATCAGCTTAAGAAGGGGATGCTACCCCATGAAAACAACGACATTTAGAATATATATTATCATTTTAATGACAGTTGGATGCCATTCAAAATTTATGAAAGGGTTGCTGCGCAATGAAACAGACAAAAAACGACACAACACACTTGAAAGCCGCTGTGATCTATGCCAGGTTTTCGTCCCACAACCAACGGGAGGAGAGCATCGATGCGCAGGTTCGCGCCTGCCGGGAGTATGCCGCCCGCAAAGGGCTGGAGGTCGTAAAGATCTATACCGACTCAGCCAAAAGCGGGACCAGCGCAGAACGACAGGCTTTCCTCGAAATGATATCCGACAGCGAGAAGAAAATTTTTCACTACCTCATTATCCACAAGTTGGACCGTTTCAGCCGAGATCGATACGATTCGGCCATCTACAAGCGCAAGCTGAGGGTCAACGGCGTCGAGATCCTCTCCGTCGTCGAAAATCTGGACGACAGCGCCGAGAGCGTAGTCCTGGAATCCGTTCTGGAGGGTATGGCCGCATATTACAGCATCAACCTCGCGAGAGAGGTAAAAAAGGGCATGTTCGAATCGGCCTATAAGTGCACGCACCTCGGTGGCGTTCCTCCTCTCGGTTACGACGTCGATCCGGAGACAAGGAGGTACATCGTGAACGAGAAAGAGGCGGATATCGTCCGCACGATCTTCACCATGTATGCGGATGGCGTCGGATACGGGAAAATTCTGGACCACCTCAACGGGTTGGGCCTTCGAACGAAACGGGGGAACTCGTTCGGGAAGAACAGCCTCACCACGTTGCTGAAGAACGAGAAGTACGTCGGGCGCTTCATCTTCAACCGCTACCTTGAAAAAGACGTCTCCGGCAAACGCAATCCGACGGAGAGACCGAGAGACGAGTGGATCATCATCGAGGACGGAATGCCCGCCATCATCGATCAGGAACTCTTCGACAAGGTTCAGGTTCGAGTGGGGGAAAATCTGCGGAACGGCGGCGGCTTCAAGGCGAAGAGAATGTATCTCCTCTCGGGGCTCATAACCTGCGGCGAATGCGGTTCCAGCATGTGCGGTAACACCCGTAAGTGTGGTCGCAGAAAGACCACATACTCGTCTTATAAATGCTCCTGTAAGGCGAACAACAGGGAATGCGACAACAAGGAGGTTCACAAGGACTACATCGAGAGTTACGTCCTGGACGAAGTTTACGACAAGTTGTTTTCGGAGGTCTCGATCCAACGGCTCTCCGCAATGCTGGCGGAGTACAACACGAGGAAAACGACGGAGTCGAACGATGCGCTCGAAAAAACCGTCGCCGAATTATCGTCCGTCAACGACCAGATTTCCTCGGTGATCCGGTTGGTCGCAGAGAGCGGCATCTCCATCGACACGGTGAAGGATGATCTGAGACGTTTGGAGGACAGAAAGAACTACCTCACAGGGTATATCGAGGAGCTCTCCACGAACAACAAGGTCCCCCCGATGTCGGAGGAGGCGATCCACGACTTGGTCGAAAAGTCCGCAGAGTTCATCCGCACGAGGAACATCCCGGAGTGCCGGAATTTCATTCGGAGTTACGTCGACAAGGTCATCGTCTTCCGCGAAAGGGTTGAAATTGTGTTCAAGATCCACGTGCCGGATGTGGAGAACGACACGGTATCGCCGATGAAAAGCGAGGGGAATCTTTCTGATATGCGCGACGAGTATAAAAAAGCCGGGTAAGTCAACGATCACGGGCTCTCCGACGCGACAACATGACAGCGGGCATCTCTTTTTCCAGATGCCCGCAATAATCCAAATCAAACCTCAGTATGAACAAGACGCTTATTGCTTCCCCTCTGTCTGGTCCCCGCTTACTCCATTATAAACAAGCACCCAGAACATCCGATGTAGACTTTTTAGGGATATTACTTCGGACAACCAAGGAGTGTCGAAAGTTGAGAGCAGATTTCTAGTAAATCGGGGAGATAACGTCGAAATTTCCCCTCATCGAAGTTTACTGCGGGACCAGCGACATTGACGACACCTTCGAGCGCGCGTTCCATGCCGAAAACTGGTGCGGCGAGACCAGCTGCATTCGGAATGTTTTCTCCCAAACTTACAGCATAGCCGCATGAGCGGATCTCTTCTAATTGCTCAAGCAAGGTTTCTTTTGATGTCACAGTCTGAGGTGTCACAGCGATCATCGCAATATTATCAATGATTTTTTTTGCGCGTTCCTGTGACATGAATGCAAGCAACACCTTTCCTCCCGCTCCAGCATAGATGGGGGTTTTGCTCCCTTCTTCCACGGAAAAACGGATGGCGTTCTTTCCTTCGTGCAGTGCCATACAAATGCGCTCAACGCCGCTTGCTATACTAAATGTCGTTGTTTCTCCCGTTGAATCCGCGAGGCGCAACAGCGCTTCGCGGATTCGTGCGATCTTTGACGAATTCCGGTCGTATCGCCTTCCAAGAAGAAAGAGCATAGGCCCCGGCGTATAAGTCTTCGTCTCGGGGTCAAAGCAGAGGTAATCCCGCGTAACTAGTGTGCCACAAATGCGCATGATGCGATTTTTCTGCAAACCGGTCAACCTGTGAATATCCTTGAGGCGAAGTTCATCTTCGGAAAGAAACAACTCAAGAATGTCCACACTACGCATCAAAACTTCTATAAATCGACTCGATTCCTTCCCTTCTGCTTTGTGCAGCATGGGTACACCACCTCAGAAAATAGAAATACGCGGCCAGTGCGTGCTTCTATTTTATCGTATCATGATACAGCTGTATGAATTCTTCATCCGTGATGATAGAAGGGGTTTTCGAGTCGCATTTTTTTTGCACGGCTTTGAGCAAATGTTGAAAGATTGTTTCTTCATCGAATGGTAACTCGTATTCCTTGCATTTGAGCGATAGGATGGTTTTGTTTGCTGTTTTTGTGATTAACCATTTTTCCTCACTTCCAATCTCCTCTGGGAGGATACCTTTGTAAGAAAAAGGATCGTCGATCAGAGCTGAGACATGCCCGTCGTATGTAGCACCAAACGCGAGTTCGCCAACGAGAGGTTTGTTCGTCGGGATCGGAATGCCGGAAAGTTTGGCAACGAGCTGCGAAAGCTCATTGAGTCGACTAATGTCGATACCGGTCTTAATTCCATACATCATTTCCGCTGCTGCGACGACTTCTGCATAGCATGGATTACCAGAGCGCTCACCGAGACCGTTAACAGATACATCCAGAAGTGTAGCACCAGCTTTGATGCCCGCAAAAGCGTTTGCAAGCGCAAAACCGAAGTCGTTGTGGCAGTGCAGAGCAATTTCAATGTTTGAGTTATATGGCGCGATTGCGTTGCGAACCTGCGAAACGATATTAAACATGCCTTCTGGTGTGGATGTCCCTACTGTGTCTGCCAAGCGCATGCGCTCAACACCCGATTTCGCAATCAAAATTGCGGCTTCTTTGAGAAAATCGATTTCCACGCGTGGTACGTCGAGTAGCGTAACGTTGCGAATTTTCGCTCCATATTCTTTAGAGAACGATGCAAAATCAGCGATGCGTTGAAGAATTTCTTCCTTGCTCAATAACGAATACATGCGCTTCATGAACGAAGACATGGGAATCTGTGTGTGAACGATGTCCGCACCACAATCGATAGCAGCTTTAACATCGTCGCGCCAGCCGTCGTATGTTCCCCGCGTCATCAACTCAAGTTGCGCCTTAAGACCGAGATCACAGATTGCCTTTGTCTCATCGTAAATCGTCTTGTTAATCCCGGGAAATCCAAGCTGGATTTGCGGCGTCCCCATATCGTCCAACAAACGCGCAATCTCTTTTCGTTCCGCAATACTAAACGAAACACCAGCCGTTTGTTCGCCATCTCGCATTGTCGAGTCGCAAAGCGCGATTCGAGCAGGTATTGTGCCTACTGATTCTCTGTTATAAAAACCAAGTTTTCTCTCCATGACCATCTCTCCTTTTAAGCATTAATAGTTGCGATTTTCGATTTAACAAATTTTATGCTACTTAATAGTATATCATGCTATAATATATATGTAAATGAGTAAGGAAAAATTATGCGAATGAACCTTGTTGCATAGTGGTATACTCAAAACCGTGACAAATTGGCTTGGTCAGATTTGGCAGTATGGTTTTGGTAAGGTGAGATAGATGAACGACGAAATCAGATTACTGATTGTAGATGACGAACCGAACACACTTGACGGACTACAAACCGCCGTTGATTGGCATACGCTGGGAATCGGACGTGTTGCTAGTGCAAATAATGGAAAGGCCGCTCTTGACCTAGTCGAGACATTCGTACCACATATTATATTGACGGACATCTCAATGCCTGTCATGGATGGGATTGAGCTTTCACACAAAGTTGCGAAGCATTACCCTGCATGTAAAATTGTTTTCATCACCGGATACTGTGAAATTGACTATTTGAAGACAGCTTTCAAGAACGGTGTCCTTGATTATTTGCTGAAACCGATTGATCTTGAAGAGCTTTACACGACAATGGGCCGGATCATCTCCTCCGTTAAAAAAGAAGCGAGCGATAGCGTTTACCGCACTCGTCTTGAAGAAGCAATGCGCGTGAACCTCCCCGTTATGCGAAATCATTTCTTCAATTTGGTTCTCGACGGCAGACTTTATGATAGAGGACAAATTCAGGCGAAAATCAACGATCTCTCTCTACTTCTCCCATTGGAGGCTTTATATAGCGTCTTCTGCCTTAAATTGGGCGATCCCCTACCAGATCGTATCGATGCGGGATTCAGCGATGGGCTCGTAGAGCTCGGACTGATTGAACTTGCTCTTGAAATCACATCGCGCGAACATGTGGCACATTGTTTTCGCAAAACTGACGAAATATATATTCTTCTTGTTAAATTTCCTGATCATGCGGGGGACCTTGATGAGCGAATGGATCATATTGCGCGCACCCTGATTTCATCATGCAATGAACAGCTCGGAATGAACCTCACGATTGGTTTGGGTGAGTGGGTCGAGTCGTTTGAACGTATCCGCTTTTCCTATTGGCGTGCTCTTCAGGCAGTCAAACAGAGTTATTTTACTGGGAAGAATCAGATTATCTATCTCGATAAGTCGACAGCGTATAAAACGCCAGACGATTATGTCGGTCTAGGTGAATGCAACATCGTGGCTGAGTATATTCATAAAGGCGACCAAAGCTCGGCGATACGCGAGATCGAACGCATCTTCTCGCGTATCGGGGCATACCACCATGGCGAGAGCATGCTCGCGCTCAGTGTCTGTCTCCAATTATTGATGGTTATCAATCGTTTAATCCTAGAATCGAGTGGTAGTACGGCTGACGACGTAAAGTACTTCGCTACCCTCATGAGGGAAACGGTTGAAGCAACAACACTCGACCGAGTTAAGGAGATGGTCCTTGCTCACTGTGCCACCGCCGGAGAACGCCTTCGCCTTGAGCGCACGAAAAAGAGCGAGGTGGTAGATAATATCAAAATATTGCTCAAGGAAAAATTTGCCTCACCTCTTACGATCGAGACCATTGCAAAACATGTTTTTCTTTCACCTGCGTATATTTGCCTTCTTTTCAAACAGGAAACGGGATGCACTATCAATCAATATCTCACCGATCTAAGACTCAGCCACGCAATAAAGTTGATTGCCGATCCGGATCGCAAATTAATTGATATCTGTATGGACGTCGGCTATACCGATCCCAAGTACTTCACGAAGCTCTTCAAAAAACGAGAAGGCCTGACTCCATCCGAGTATCGGGCTCGCCTTACCGAGAAGGAATAAGATTGCAGTGTGGAACAAGGCGGGGACATTCTGGGATGGCATCTCGTGGCGTACCAAAATACTGCTATATTGTTTTGCGCTTACGATTAGCACGCTCACATTCCTCGCATATCGATCATACAACCGCTTTTCGGAGACCTTGCTGGATGAGCTTGTGAGCACAAATCGTAGCCTCCTTCAGCTTGTTGCGGCGGATGCGGGGAGGACGCTGAAAGAGTCGACTGACGTCATGTATCGCCTTGGCTATAACAACGAATTGCGCGAAATCCTCCTCTCAGGCGTTTCCGAGAGGGATTGCCTTGAAACGCAGATGAGTGAGAGCGACAGGCTTTCCCGCATCATTGGCCCTCTCACAATTGGGCCATATGTCAATCAAGTGCGAATTTATTTTCGTGAACGCAAAATCTACGCTCGAGATTCATACAAATATTTTCACATGTCGGATGCAGAGCGTTTGGAGTGGTATCCCAAAGTTATCGCCAACCCGGGTGAAATCTGTTGGAGTTCTCCTTATCTCAGTGGGGAAGATCCATATGCAAACCGAACGTTCGTCTCTGCAGCGCGAAGCATTTTATTGTCTCGGGAGAGCGAAGAAGTGCTAGCATTTGTCGAGGTTCAACTAAATATTCAACGCCTTTTCGTTCGCGTTATGCGATCCTTCAACTCAGTATTCGAAGGCATCGTCTACATCGTAAATGACACTGGGCGTGTCAACGGCTCTCTCAACAGCGCACACATCGGGCTTCCAATCTATATGATGGAAGGTTTGGGCCGCGTGAACTTACGCGACAAAGAACCGCAATACCTCGGAAACAATGTCGTGATCAGCCTGCCAATGCAAGGAAGCGACTGGAAGGTAGTGGGACGCATCCCCCTTGATCGCTATACTCGAGAGAGAAATCGCATCCTCAAGGATTTTGTAAAATGGGGTGCGGTTATTTTCACTGTAGCGCTTGTTCTCAGTGTCCTTTTCTCGGAGATATTGAGTAGGCGCCTCAAGCGCCTCCTCAAGACGTTCTCCGAAAAACATGCGACATCAAAGAAAGATGAGATCGTGGTCTTGGAAGAGCTTTTCGATTCGTTAGAGCAAGAAAACATCACTCTTGCCAATGAAATATTTCGCGAGCAGATTCAAAAACAGGAGGCACAGTTGTCAGTACTTCAGGCACAGATTGACCCCCACTTTCTCTACAATATCTTGGACACGATCAACTGGGTGGCGATCAAGGGTGGCAACAGGGATGTCTCGGAAATCGTCGTCAAACTCGCAAAATTCTACCGCGCTCGCCTTTCTGGTGGACGCTCACTGATCACAATTAAAGAAGAGATCGAGTGCACCCAAGCCTATATCGATCTTCAGAAGACTCGATTTCACAATAATATCGAGCTTGATCTGAAATTCGAGGACGCCATTATGGATTGTCTTGTCTTTGGCATGTTGCTACAACCTTTGGTAGAGAACAGCATTAAACACGGCTTTCTGAAACGCGCAGGACAGAGTGGGCGAATTGAAATGCGTGGCTGGACAGAAGGTTCGGAGATTATAATCACCGTTCAAGACAACGGAATTGGCCTGACTCGTGAAGAGGCGGAGAGAATTACCAACGAAGAGAATGTCGCTCAAAACGCTCGTTACGGATTTTTAAGTGTCAACAAGAGAATTTCCCTTTTATTCGGCGCGAAATACCGCGCCGTCATCTCACCAGGACCGAACGGCAACGGCGCTCTCGTCCGCATAAACATCCCCCTCATGCGCGCCTAATGTCTCAACTCACATATTCACCCCAGATCAAACAGTAGAAAAAAAGACACTCTTCCCGGAAAAATACCAACCCCATCATGCCGCGCTACTTGATAGCATTTTATTGGCCTTTGGGAAAAGGTTGAAAGGAGGGAGAGGTTTGCCAACAAAATTCACATATTACGGCGGTATGTGTGTGATGATCGAACGAAGCGACGGTTATAAGATCCTCGTTGATCCTTTTTTAAGTAACAACCCAGCCACGACGGTTTCCGTAGACGATATGTCCAATGTGGATCTTCTATTAGTAACACACGCAGCTTACGATCATTACGGAGATACGGCACAAATCATGAAAAAAGGGAAAGCTTTCATTGTTGCAGGCACAGAGGTCCTGCGGAAAGCGGAAAAAGAACTTGGGTATGAAATTGATGCGGATCGCAAAGGAGGCACGATCTACGGCGACGAGCGGTGTTTCGGCGAAACAATTGTTCGCACGGTTATAGCGCATCATGGCTCAAATACGATTGAAAACGGCGGCGTAGCAGCATGTTATATGCCATTTGGCTTTATCGTTCACGTCGAGCGGGGTATGACCTACTACCACACGGGTGATACGTCGATTTTCGGAGACATGCGAATGCTGCGTGAACTTTATCGACCAAACGTCATGTGCGTTGGCATTGCTGGGATTACTGAGGCGTTCCCATGCGAAATGACGCCAAGAGAAGCAGCTATGGCGACGATGTGGGTAGGACCGGAAGTTGTCATCCCAACGCACTACCCCCCGGGTAGCCCTGCGTTGGGAGAGTTCACCCAGCATGTGAAGTCCTTTGCGCCAGAAACCATTGTGCGACAGGAGGTGGGCAAAACGTTTGTCTGTACACCATTTTCAGTGATGTAACGAAGCAATCCATTTTCGTCCGTTTCGCTCGAGTTTCAAGACAAAACTAGAGGAGGTTGTTCAAATGGAGAAAAGAATATACCAGTTGGCAGTGGCATTATTTTGCACGAGTATGGTTCTTGTAGCCACATTTTGCTTGAATGGGTGCACGCAGAGTGCATTTGCCAGCGAAAAAAAAGTTGTATTCACATATAACATGTCTTTCGGCGCCCCCGGATCGCCAGAGGAACAGTCGGCAATCGATCTAATCGAGGGCGTAGAGAAGCTATCAGGTGGTCGTATCACGAGCGATCGAATCGCGAACGGAGTTATGGGTGGTGAACGTGAGGTAGCTGAGGCAATCCAGATGGGAACGCTCGACTGTGCGATCCTTTCAGACGTCGGCATCGATGTTGTTACTGGTAACCTTGGTTGGGCATGGCTTCCTTTCATGATTACAAGCTACGAAGATGCTGATCGCTACTATCATCAGGGTTGGGTATACGATGATATGACGACAAAAATGGCCGAGGCAGGAATTGTTCGCCTTGCAAGCGCGGAAACAGGTATCAAGGCACTTGGCAACGTCAAACGCGAAATCAAAACAGCGGAGGATCTAAAAGGATTGAAAATTCGCACGACGGAGACCCCTGACCTTATCCGCTTCTACGAACTGCTAGGGTGTCTCCCCGTTGCAATGTCTGCGTCAGAAACCGTTCCAGCACTCGAACAAAAGACCATCGATGGCGTCGACACGACGTTCTATAACTTCCGCGTCCAAGGAGTTCTCGATATGCTCACCTATATCTGCAAGACGGGACACCAATACACGGGGACGTCTATTATTGTGAGCGAAAAATTCTGGGCAAGCCTCTCGAACGAGGATAAGGAAATTTTCAGAAAAGCAGCAAAGCAGGCTGGCGAGAACAATAAAACAAACAAACGTGCGGCAGAGAGGGCTCTTGAAGAAGAGTGTCGCGCCAGCGGGAAATTTGTCATCAACGAATTGAATGACGAAACCAGAGCAAAGTTCCGAAGCGCGGCAGACACACTTTGGGATGAGTACAAGAACATTTACGACCCGGTGCAGATGGAGAAGGTTATCAATCAGTTCGGGAAGAAATAGCAATTGATACGAGACGGAGTGGCCGCAATAAAATGGCGGCCACTCTTCGTAAAAATGAGGTGAGACACATGAAAACAGGATATTTTTTCGAAATGTTGATTTCTTTCGAACGCTCGATAGGGAAAGCGGAAGAATTGATCGCAGTAATCGCAAATTACGCAATGGTCGCGGTTATTGTATGGCAAGTCATTTGTCGCTATTTTCTTATGATTCCAACTGCGTGGGCCGAAGAACTTGCTCGATATATTTTCGTTTGGCTTTGTTTCATTGCCTGCGGGATTGCAACAAGAGAAAACAAGCACATTGAAATCGACTTAATCTCGACAATTATCGAAAGTAAGGCAGCGGACCCCGAGCGGGTGACGGCTGCATTGAACAAGGTTACATACATTGTTTCAATTGTATTTTTGTCCATCACCACGAATATTTACACGCAGTATCTCTTTCAGATCGTTCGCAGGGGACAACGTTCGCCCGCATTGAAAGTATTGATTGCGGTTCCAATGACGGCAGCCTTAGTCGGATTTGCACTAATGATTTTCCACTACATTTGTATGTTGGTTGTCCCCGACCAGTATCGAAAAAAACCTTCGACCGAACCAGAGCGAGTCGAATAGAGGACAGGAGAGATCAACGAAATGTCACCAATCGCGTTACTCCTTATGTTTTTGCTCGTCTTTCTCGGTTCCGCGATTATCACGCGGATACCGGTCGCTTTTGCAATCGGTTTCGGCACATTCGCAATCATGATGCTGAAAGGCTCACCAATTCTTGGATTTGCACAACCCATTTATACAACACTGGATAGTTTCCCCCTGCTCTCAATGCCATATTTCATTTTCGCCGGTGCGATCATGCAGTACAGTGGCATTTCAGATTCGTTGATTAGGTTGGTCGATTCTGCCGTTGGAAGAATTCGCGGCAATCTCGGTGCAGTTACAGTGCTTGCCTCCATGGCATTCGGCGTCCTCACTGGTTCAACCGCTGCAACTCTGACTGCGATCGGCGGCATGATGATCTCGCCGATGCTGGAGCGAGGTTATTCGAGGTCTTATTGTGCGGCATTGATCTCAGCATCATCGTTCCTTGGTGTTTTGATTCCGCCAAGTATCCCTGGAATCCTTTTTGCGCTCGCAGCGAATGAAAAAATTTCCGAGATATGGATTGCTACAATTGGCCCCGGCTTTTTACTCGGCGGCCTCTATATTGCGATCAATTATTTCAAACGCAAAAGGATGGAAGAGAAAAACGTCGATCCTTTGATCCTTAAAGAATATTTTAGAAGTGTCGCCGTACAGACAAAAAATGCATTCTGGGCTCTTTTAATGCCCATCATAATCTTCGGCGGCATCTATGGAGGTATTTGTACGCCGACTGAAGCGGGCGCCGTGAGTGTTCTTTATGGACTTCTTTATTTCATCGTAAAAAAAGTTGTTCTCAAACGCAAAATGGAGAATACGCTCTGGAATATCTCGGTCAGCAGCGCATGCACAACCGCATCTTGCGGTATTATCATGTGCATTTCTGCTGCCGCCGGACGAGCCATATCCATGACCGGTATTGCAGTTTCACTGACCGGATTCATAACAACACATATAGAGAGCCCAACCGTGTTCTTCGCGTTTTTGCTTGTTCTTCTTCTTTTCGTCGGCACATTCCTCGATCATACTGCGAGCATTTTAATCTTGACGCCTCTGCTTCTTCCAACAGTTAAAGCAATGGGCATCAACGGTGTTCACTTCGGTGCAATCGTAATGGTAACGCTCTGTGTAGGTCTTATTACGCCGCCCTATGCTGCCTCTCTCTTTATTGGAACGAAAATTACCGAAGCACGCTTCAGCGATGTATGTAAAGAGATTTGGCCTTTCGTTGCGGCTGGAGTTGTTACAGCAATTGCAACGACATTCTGGCCACCACTCTCGCTTTTTATGGTGAACCTCACAAAATAACCAAGCAAGATTTAATATGCCAAACGGAATGAAGGGGATTTTTATGACTAAAACTCACAACCTAAGAGAATTACTTGCTTCTCCAAATGTGCTTATTGCTCCCTGCGCTTATGATGCACTAAGTGCGAAAATGATCGAAGCAACCGGATTTTCTTTAGCGGGAACAACGGGCTACGGCATGCATGGTGCGATGCTTGGGGTACCGGATAACGGAATGCTTGCGTTTAATGAAGTCGCAAGTGCTCTAGGAAATATCGCGAGCGCTGTAGGGATTCCCGTCATGGCCGATGCAGAAGGTGGGTACGGCAATGCGATCAACACTATTCGCACGGTCCGCGAATTCGAAAAAACGGGAATTGCAGGGCTTTTCATCGAAGATCAGAAGCTCCCGCCAAACTGTCCGTATTTCAAACAAACGGAGATGATTTCGATTGAGGAGATGGTTGGGAAGATCAAAGCAGCAATAGATACTCGTGTTGATCGTGATTTTGTAATCGTCGCACGCACAGACGCACCGTTCGAAGAGGCGATTGAGCGTTGTAACGCTTACGCAGAAGCTGGCGCGGATATGGTAAAAGCGATTCCAACGAACAGGCAAGAGTTGGAAGCATTTCCAGAACGAATTAAAGCCCCCTTACACCTCGGTTTCGCACACGGGAAAGGAGTAAGCGATGGCCTTACTGCGTATGACGCTGGCAAGATGGGGTATAAAATCGTAACATTTCCCTTCACATGCCTTTTCGCAAACACAAAATCCGTTCTGGATGTTCTTCGCATTCTCAAGGAAAACGGAACGGACGAGCCAGCAACAAATGCAATGTTGTCGATTGAAGCGTACTTCGATTTCATTGGCGCAGATTATTACAGAACCTTGGAGAGAAAGTACCTGCCTGACTGAAACGATAAACTTTTCCAAATACCAAGGAGTGTTTTTGCAGGCATTCACCCGACCGCCCCGTGATGACACTGGAACGACCCTGTAGCGCCACTGGCTTGGTCGCTCACGGTTCCTGCCTCTACGGTGTTTTCAGGGTCGAAGTGGCGCTATGAAACCGTTTCTTTTTAGAGCGTAAAATAGCGCGACAATGAATATTACATTTATAATCCGACTCCCACGAAGCCCTTTGGTTGCCTTCATGGGAGTTTCCATTATTTCGCAAGATGATAAGTCACGCGAATTTGCTCCACCCTACAGTTCTCTTTCAAATTTCGCCCCAACGCATTTTTCAAAAATACCCAGCTAACTTTAACCCACTTCAAAAAATCATAGATTTATCTCATAGTTTTTCAAATAGACATAAAAAATCGGGTACCCTAGGCATGGTAGGGTACCCGTCTAACTGTTACACGGCCAAACAACTGTTCGGTCGTGGATATCACTGGTGGAGCTGGGGGGAATCGAACCCCCGACCTCTTCCATGCCAAGGAAGCGTATTAGTGCTAACTGCGATTTCTTACGTGCGATTATGTCATCCATAAACCCTGTGCTAATCAGTATTTATGCTCATTTTCAAGAAAAGTCCCTTGACTGTAAAAATCCCTAATTTATAATCAATTGGAGTAGATTTAGAGTAGATTTTTCTTCGCAGGAAAGGGGGTAAATCGTCTTGCAGTATAAACTCACGCAATCTTACGTCCAAAATTTAAAGCCCAAAAGTGAACCCTACAGAGTGCGAGACACTGTCATAAAGGGCCTCATGGTCATCGTGAACGCCGGTGGTAAAAAGTCCTACTTTCTCGATTATAACCGCTTAAACGGGAAAAAATCGATGTATCGCATCGGCGACGCCACTCTATTCACAGTAGCAGAGGCTAGGGATATGGCGCGTAACTTTTTGGCGGATCTCTCTACTGGCAAAGATCCCACTGATTTGAGCGAAATACTTACCCTAAGGCAGCTCGTTGAAAACATATACGGGCCTTGGCTCTTGGATAATAGAAAAGCTGGCAAGGGTACTCTTGAGATGATCAAATTCAACTTCGAGTTTCTCTTTGATAAGCCCATCGACAAGATTACCATTGCTCATATTGAGCAATGGCGAACGCAAAGAAAAAAGAAGGACGGCGTGAAATCGTCCAGCCTCAATCGTGTTATAGGTGCATTGCAAACCGCGCTTAATTGGGCGATCAAGAGGGGTATGCTCGAAAACAACCCTCTCGCTAAACTTGAGCGTCTCACGGAAAGCGATACGGTTACCAAGGTTCGCTATCTTACAGAGGCAGAGCGCGGACGATTGATGAAAACCCTCAATGATCGAGAAATCGAATTGAGAAAAGCGCGCGAGAGCCACAATCGTTGGTGCAAAGAGCGGGATTTGCCCCTGTGGCCAGTATATAGAGACAATCAATTTGTAGATCACATGCAGCCACTGATACTGATGAGCCTCTACACCGGTATCAGAAAAAACTCAATGTTGTCTTTGATATGGGACGATATAAATTTTGAAGATAAAATGATCCTTGTTCGAGCGGCGACCGCTAAAAACGAAAAACAATATTACGTGCCGATGAACGAAGTCGTATTCAGGTTGCTCACAACGTGGAAAAATCAATCAAAGAGAACGAGCGCCAATGATTTGGTTTTCCCTTCCCCGAAAACCGGCAAAAAAATGAACAACTGCGATACCGCCTGGGAGAGTTTGTTGAAAAAAGCAGAAATAGAGAATTTCCGCTGGCACGATATGCGCCATGATTTTGCGTCACAGCTTGTCATGAGTGGCGTCGACCTGAATACCGTGAGGGAATTGATGGGACACGCTGATTTGAAAATGACGTTACGTTATGCCCACTTGGCTCCTGAGATAAAGAAACGTGCCGTTGATAACTTGGAAAGAATCCACATCAATTTATGAAGCCCGCTTTCGGCGATATCGAGGAAAAAACTCTCCTGATGTACGCCAAAGGCATGACATTATGTGCCAACATTATAATCCGATAGTGGTACAATCGCCGTACAGGTAACTTATAGGTGCGGAGGATCTGCATAAATGTTGAAAAAAGGAACGAAACTCAGGACAACTTTTGACGAATATGTCTTGAAGGAACAGATTGCTCAAGGTGGTAACGGAACGGTATTCTCCGTCACCAACACAGACGGCGAAATTTTTGCGGCGAAAGCTATAGACAAGAACAAAATATCGATAGAAAAACTTAAAAGATTCAAGAATGAACTGACCTTTTGCTTGAGTAATCAAAATCCACGTATAGTAACCATTGCGGATCATGGAGTTTTCATAAAAGACAAATCTGATATTGTTTTTTACATAATGCCGCTTTGTCATAAAACTCTTCGAGACCTCATCAAAAAACGGGTTGCGCCTGAAATGGCGATAAGAATCTTCCTCCAACTATTGGAAGCGTTGGAATACGCACATTCGAAAAAAATCTGGCATCGTGACGTGAAACCCGAAAATATACTAATAAACGATTCTGGAGACTTGGTATTAGCGGACTTTGGTATCGCTCATTTTTGCGCGGAAGAAATGATTACCACTGTTGAAACAAAACCGACAGTAAGACTCGCAAATTTTCAGTATTCCGCTCCAGAACAACGTATAAATGGGGGTGTTGTCGATGGCAGAGCAGATATTTTTGCCGCCGGCCTCATACTAAACGAAATGTTTACGGGTAAAATAATAGGGGGTTCGATGTATACAAGAATATCCGACATTGCTCCTGATTGGGGATATTTGGATAATATCGTCGATGCAATGATCGTTCAAGAAGCCGCCGAACGGCTTTATCCTGTAAAAAGTATTCGGACGCAACTCGAAATACTCTCCGAAGACGAAAAACTGAGGATAGAGCTTGAAAAGCTAAATGCTTCGTGTGTCAAACCCGAAGGTGATTTCGAAGAACTGGAAATTCCAGAAGTCATAAACGCGAAATATCAGAGCGGAATACTATCGATCATATTGAACAGAAAAATGCCAGAAGGCTGGTTCAGAATTTTGGCCAATGGGAATTATAGTCACTCCTCGACGGAGAGATACCCGACGAGCAGATATCGTTCCTCCATCGATAAAGATGCTCTCGAAGTAATGCCCGCTGAACAACCTCCGGCTCCGCACAGGATCAAGATTTATCCAACTTTTGCGGTATAATTGTTGCAGGCAAAAAGGCCGAAAACCCACAAAACCCTTGCAGTTGGAGGTCCAAAATGTATAAACCGAGGGATGGACAAATAAACTTCGACGATTTCAATCAGCCACTCGGCATACAACTGAACCCAGACAATAGGTGGGTGAAAAAAGCCTCTCTGGTTCCTTGGAATGAGATTGAAGGAAAATATGCCGGTCTCTTCCCAAGCAAAGAGGGCAATGTTGCGAAACCGGCTCGGCTTGCGCTTGGTGCCCTGATGATCCAGTTGGAATACAACTTTTCCGACGAAGAGACAGTCGCGATGATCCAAGAGAACCCGTACCTCCAGTATTTTTGCGGCATGAGAGGTTACGAAGATCAAAAACCGTTCGACGCATCCCTGATGGTTCACTTTCGCAAAAGATTCACGATGGAGATCCTTGGCGAGATCAACGAGATGATCATCCAAGGCGCAAAGGAGCGAAAGGACAAGGGAGGCCGCGGCAAGCAGTTGCCTCACGAAAAGGGCTCCTGTCGGACGAGTGCCTCGGTTGCCGGGGAATCGCGCGACAGTCCACCCGGCGCAACGCCGAACGGCGAAGCCGGCGCATCTGCCTCTGGAGAGAGTCCTTCGAATGAGGGAACCCTGATCGTGGATGCGACATGTGCACCGTCCTATATCAAGTACCCTCAGGATACGGCTCTTTTGAATCAGGCCCGCGAGCGGACTGAGAAGATCATCGACGAGCTGCGTGCTCAAAACGACACAAAACGTCCCCGAACGTACGCCCGGATTGCCAGAAAATCGTATATCCAATTCGCCCTCAAGCGCAGGAAGAGCCAGAAGGAGATTCGCCGTACAACAGGCAGGCAACTGGGCTACCTGAAAAGAAACCTCGGCATCATCGCATCTCTTTTGGTACTTGGCTGCGGCCTTTGCGTGAAGTCGCGCCAGCTCCTTGAAGTGATCCAAACGCTCTACGAGCAGCAGAGGGAGATGTACGAGAAGCGCGTTCGTCGGGTTGCGAATCGCATCGTGAGCCTGTCCCAACCGTGGCTGCGTCCGATTGTGCGCGGCAAGGCCACTGCGCCTGTGGAGTTCGGCGTGAAGCTGGATATCAGCGTGGTGGACGGGTATACGCGGTTGGAGGAGGTTTCATTTTCCGCCTACGACGAGG
>JAJDHV010000018.1 GCA_030266365.1 Synergistaceae bacterium OttesenSCG-928-I11
TAACTCATGGGGGTTTTTGCTGCCTTGAAGTGTTAAACTCGGGAAGCTGCGAAAAAAGCGGCTTCACTCTTTTTTTGTACGCAAAGAACTTACGCCTTCGGCAAGGGCCGAATGTCTTCATCTCCTCATGTATTTGCCTGTCGACGTATGCTAGAATAAACGCAATATTTCTATCGTTGGGAGGTATTCGCTTGCAGAAACGGAAGTGCGCTTTCATCGGTGTTTTTATTATCTGTTGTTTCCTCAACCTTTACCCATTGTGCGAAACGGCCGCGGCTTTCGTGGATGTCGACCACATCGATTTGAAGCAGGGCGTCTCCTATGAGCGCTACCTGTTTGGCGGAAATGGTATTCAAATCGAGAAAATGTTTGCGCGTGCAAAAGTGTTGCGCCTCTCCGATTCGCTTCGGTCCGCTGTGCAGCGAATCGATTTTCCCGTAATCTTCACCACCTACGGCTCCATCACGTGCCCGGACTGTGCGATCGCCGTCCCGTTCCTTGAACTCCTTAAAAACGCGAACCCGCAGGTCGAAACCTTGTATTTTACCCGCGACAATAAGGCGCGCGAAATGCTTCTCGAGAGGACGGGGCTAAACAGGATCCCCACAATTTTCATCACGGATCGAAGCGGTAAAATTTTGAGTGAGCATTACGTGGAACACCCGCGCATCGTCTATGATCTGCTCGCAAAATCGAAAACCGAGGACGAAAAACGTGCCCACATCGACGAGTTCCGTGCGGGAAAATACGACGACGACGTCCAGAGCGACCTCAGCGAATTGATCGACAGCATCTTCTGATTTTTTTAAAAGGAATTTGGAAAGATCTGGCGGAGGGCGCAGGATTCGAACCCGCGGTGGGTTGCCCCACAATTGATTTCAAGTCAACCGCCTTCGACCACTCGGCCAGCCCTCCGTCGGCCATCTATTATACAAATACGATCGGATTATGCAATCCTGAAACAAGCACAAAGGAGCGACCGCGATGCCGGAAAACGTCGAAATTCAAGTGCCCTATCTGCATGCCGTAACACTCCGCGTCCGATACAGCGAGACGGATAAAATGGGCATCGTCTACAATGCAAACTATCTCTCATGGTTCGAGGTCGCGCGTACGGAATTCTGCCGCCGCTTCGGCAAAGCCTACCGCGACTGGGAAGCGCTCGGATATTTTCTGCCTGTCTCCGAAGCTTATTGCAAATACAAATTTCCGGCAAGTTACGACGACACGGTCTCCGTGTATTGCCGCGCGCCGATCGACAAAATCAAACCGCATTCCATTCTGTTCGAATATCGCATTACCCTCGACAGCGATGTGACAATCGCGGAAGGCTGGACGAAGCATGCGTTCGTGGACCGCGAGGGAAAGCTCTACCGCAGAGATAATGCTTTTCAAATGTGGCTGTTGGAGGAAACGAAAAAATTAATCGAACACTGACACTTCGAGCGTTTACACTCGTCGAAATATTGTTGGTGTGCACACTCCTCGCGCTGCTTGCGGGTTTCGCCTTCGCGCTTCCCACGCGCCTGACGGAACGCCTTATCGACCCATACTCCCCATATTACGTCGAGCGCGAGGTGCGCGATACGGCCGAATGGGTACAGGGTATGATGCGTCGCGCGCTCCTCGAACAACGGGATTTTGTCTTCGAATTGTACGGCTCGAAACCGAATCCGTGTATCCGCGCCAAGTGGACAAACCCGTCGGAGACGATAGAGTGGCGATCGGACCGCATTTCGTATCGCGTCAAAAGAACGGGCTCCGTTACACCGGAACAATTCCACTACAGTCATCGCTACCAAACGATGTCACCGGCATTCGAATTTATGGTTTTTGCACAAACACCTGATGACAACGCCACAAAGCAAACGGAATGGAGCATCGTCATCTCCCTCTACGGGTTGGTGCGCCTTTGCAAAGAGGAGAAATAGAGGCGATTCAAATTCCTCACGCTTCGTACGGAATCCGCGCATTGTCACAAGAGCTCCACTTTTCGACAGACTCACATCATTGAAAAACCTTATGAACAAGGCACGCGCCGCTGATGTTTCATTAAATTCAAAACGTGCCGGAACTTGACGCTTTTCCTCGGGATAGTGTAATATCGCGTCGATTGTATTCGTTCGTTTTCATCAATTTTTGAAGGAGGGTTTTGCATGAAAAAATTATTGGGAGCACTTGCATTCGTTGCATGCCTCTTCCTGTTGTCAACCAACCTGGCAAATGCACATCCTCCGAAATCGGTCGGGCTCTCCTGGAACCCATCGGGGACGCTCAGCGTCAATGTATCCCACTCCGTCAATGACCCGGTTAAACACTACGTCTATCGAATCGTCGTATACGTAAACAATGGCGTGGCTGCACAAAAGGAATTCAACTCCCAGTCGAACGGCGATGGGCTGAACGATTCCTTCTCCCTTGGTGCGCTCCCTTCCGGAACGAACATCAAAGTGGAGGCGTTTTGCGTGATCATGGGCTCGACGACCGCCTCTCTCACCGTTCCATGACGAATGGCACCGACAACTCCCTCGCGAATATCATGGAGAGCGATATGGAGTTGTGGCGATTTTGGGGGTTCGAACCTTGGCATTACGGATCTTTGCAAGGCGTGAGGCGACTCGTTACATTTGTGAAACCGGCCCTCATCGGAGACGTCGCGAAATATTACGCGGTGGACACCGTCGTCTGGAAAGGATTTTCCGACTCGGAGAGGGAGAGTCTCTGGCGTTCGACGACCCCGAAAGAGGACGTCATGACACAGCGGTTTCTCTTTGTCGAACACAACGAAAAACCGCTCTGCCGAATCAAATCGTTTCTGCTCGGTTTCCGGGGCTATCTCGAGTTTCACTCCCACTGGCCGGGACAGACGTTCGACCGCAGGCTCAAAGACCTTGCACCCTTGGTGGACAAGGCTTGGGACATCTATAACAAACGTGAGAAAGAGAACCAGCCCGAAGGTGGTGAATAGAGCGGGACATCATTAATATTTCTTCCTCTTGTTTTTGTTTTGATTTTTTAGCCTACTAATTATATGGAGGTACTGGAAATGACGTTAGCGTTTATGTTCCTCTTCGCAATTGTATTTTTTGGCATCTGTTATAAGGTTTACGGTGCGTTTATGCTCAAAACATACGGGCTGGACAACAACAATCAAGCCCCGTCGTGCACGATGTACGATGGAATGGACTACTGCCCGACGCATCCGGCGGTGCTCCTCGGACACCACTTTTCGTCGATCGCGGGCGCAGGACCGGTCGTGGGGCCGATCACCGCAGCATCGATGTTCGGCTGGCTGCCCGCGTATCTGTGGTGCCTCTTCGGATCTGCGTTTATCGGCGGCCCGCATGACGCGGGCGCGTTGATCTCGTCGATCCGCCACGAGGGCAAGTCCGTCGGCACAGTCGTCGAGAAGTGGATCGGGCAAAGGGGTAAAATGCTCTTCCTCTCGTTCACCATTCTGACGCTGATCCTCGTCGTGGCCGTCTTTCTCCAGCTTGCGATCAACACGATGGCGGCGGATCCCGCCGTTGCGTTCTCTGCGTCGCTCTATATGTTCATGGCGGTCATCTTCGGTCTTTTGGTCTATCGCTTCAAGATCTCCATCTGGCCGGTCACGATCGTGATGATTCCGATCATCCTCGGCGCATGCTGGTTCGCATCCGTGTATCCGCAGGTCGCGGAGCCATTCAAGCTCTCGCCCGCCACATGGCGCTGGATCCTGGTCGTCTACATCCTGCTCGCGTCCGTCCTGCCCGTCTGGTTGCTGCTCCAGCCGCGCGACTATCTTGCATCGTACTTCCTGTACTTTGCGGTCATCGTCGGCGCAATCGGCATGCTCTTCGGCAGCAAATTCGAGGTCGTCGTGCCCGCCTTCAAAAGCTGGACATCAGGCCCGAACAACGACCAGTATATCTGGCCGATGCTTTTCGTCGTGGTCGCGTGCGGCGCGATTTCCGGCTTCCACTCGCTAGTCGGCAGTGGGACGACATCCAAGCAGCTTCGCAATGAAACGGACAGTCTTCTCGTCGGTTACGGCTCCATGCTGCTCGAAGGACTCGTCGCCGTCATGGCGATCGGAACGATCATGATCAGCGGGACGATTGCTGCCGGTGGTCCCGTCATCACGTATGCACAGGGATTTGGCAAATTCGCCGCCCTGATCGGCATCGACGAGCAGATCGGCGTCTCGATGGGCGCGCTTGCGGTCAACTCGTTCATCCTGACCTCCCTCGACACGGCGACGCGGCTGGGGCGCTATCAGATTCAGGAGTTCACGAACAACAAGATCGGCAAGTACCCGGCGACGATCCTCTGCGTCGCGGGCGCAGTCGCCCTTCTTCTCGTCAAGACGACCGGCCCCGGCGGTGCCGTGATCCCCGCATGGGCGGCGATCTGGCCGATCTTCGGAAGCTCGAACCAGTTGCTTGCCGCACTCGGTCTTCTTGCGATCGCCGTTTGGATCAAACAGGGACTCAAAAAGGACGCGACCTTCCTCATGATCCCGATGTGGTTCATGCTCGTGACCTCCGTGGCGGCTCTCGTCCTGCTCATTCGCGACCAGTTCGTGGCGGCGGCGCCGAATTACCTGCTCGTCGTCGTTTCGATCATCCTCATGATCCTTGCCGTCATGATGGTGCGCGAATCTTTGAACGCGCTGAACCGCGAGGTTCGTGTGACCGCTCCGCAAAGCAAATAACGGCGGGGTTCCGACAACACAATTTCTGAATACGGCAAAATCGGGGCGAATTCGCCCCGATTTTTTTATGGCCTCACGTCGAAAAAATTTTTTCGCTTTTGGAAACGAGACGATTACGTCATATAATAGCCACCACATTCAAGCTTGAACCAAAGGGGGATTGGCAGATGACCTTCGGAATTTTTTTCTCCGCAATATTTTGGGTTATTTTCGGTTACATTTCGGGATCGTGTCCGACCGGATATGTGTTGGTGCGAACACTCCTCGGCGAGGACATCCGGCGTTTCGGCTCGGGGAACATCGGCGCCACCAACGTCTCCCGCGTTCTCGGAAAAAAGTGGGGTGTTTTTACCGCCGTCTTTGACATGATGAAGGGCGGGCTCGCCGTCCTCATTGCGATGGCTTTTGGCGTGGAGAACCCGGCCATACTCTCACTGATCGGATGTGCCGCGGTCATTGGGCACGATTATCCGATATGGCTTGGTTTTAACGGTGGAAAAGGTGTCGCCACGACGTTCGGTGTTTTCAGTTGTTACGATTTTTTCAACCCGCTTTCCGCCCTTATCGGCGGTGGCGTTTGGTTCCTCGTGCGTGAAAAAACGAGATATGTCTCCCTTGCCTCCATACTCGGCCTGTCAGCTTCCGCGCTCGTCATGCCGATATTTATGTCAGGCAGGTCCTATTATTTTTCGGCGATTTTATTGTCGCTTCTTGCGATCTGGCGTCACAGAGAAAATATAAAGCGCCTGATCGCGGGAACGGAAAACAAAGTCGAGCCGCTTTTGCCGAAAATCAAAAAATATTTCGAGACCAAGCATTAAGATTCATTTCAAATAAAGCCGCTCCTATCACGCCTATATGTTGACTTTTTTTGACCAAGGCGTATAATGCATGAAACTGATTTGGATAGGAGTGGAATGATGTCGAGCCTCACAAAAGTGATCGGGGACTATATCGTCACACTGTTCGACGATTCCGATAAAAGTGAAATTGTCCTGCGACGCAAGGATCTCGCAGAAAAATTCGGATGCGTCCCCAGTCAGATCAACTATGTACTGCGCAGCAGGTTCTCCCCGGAACAGGGGTTCCTCATACAAAGTCAACGCGGCGGGCACGGATATATCAGAATCATGCAGATTCGTTTCGCCGACTGCGACGAGTGCGCGGAGCACCTCGAAGATCTGGTGGGGAGCGCGGTATCCGAGCAGGACGCGAAAAGACTGATGGTGAGCCTTCAGGAAAGAGGTATCGTCACGACAAGAGAGCGCCTGCTCATCGAGGTCGTGTTACGAAACCAGGAAGAACAGGGCAGGGTTCTTTTCGATCTGCCGCCTTACAAACGCGACACGATGCGAGCCGATCTGCTCCGGCGAATTCTCGTGAGTCTCGCGATGGCGTAAGGGGATGAAATGCGATGATTTGCAGCAATTGCGGCAAGAGAGAAGTCGAAGTGTTGATCAAGCAGGTGATCAATCAAGAGGTGCATAACCTCAACCTTTGTCGTGTCTGCGCGGAACAAATGGGTTTTATTTCACCAGACACGCCGAGCATTACGATTTCCTTCTCCCTGAGCGATGCGGAACCTGTCAAGGCCAAAAAGAAAAAGAACGTCTCCAGGCAGAGGCGGGAGGAACAAGAAAACGCGCTTACATGCTCCGGGTGCGGCATGATATACGGAACATTTCGCGAGACGGGACTGCTCGGCTGCGCAGAATGCTACGAGTCTTTCCGCTTTCCGCTCGGCGCGTACCTTCAGGAGGTACAGGGGGCCGAGAGCCATTGGGGAGGGATGTCCGAGATGTTTTCGGACATCGTTCTTTCGGACGATTCCCCTGTGATGAACATTCGGGCTGCGCGGAACGTCGAGCGAAATTCGGAGGTCGAACGCATCCGTTCGGAAATCGAGGAAGCAGTCGCGAACGAAGAGTACGAGCGTGCGGCCGAGTTGCGCGATAGATTGAAACCGCTTTTGGCGGATAAAACAGAGGAAAAAAATGACGTTTGACGCATTGGCGAGGATCGAACCTTCGTGGCTCTCCTCCGACGAAATCGCCCTTCAGAACGATCCGATCACGATAATGTCCGGTGCGCGGATCAGGCGAAATTTGAAGGGCTTCCCTTTTCCGGCGACATGCGACAAGTCGCAGTTGTTCGACACGGCAGCCCTGCTGCTCGGGACGATCGGCAGAAGCGACGAGTGGACGAGCTGCGATTTTAGGATGATCGACAGTCTCGACGGTCTGTCGAAAAACCTTTTGCTGGAGACGAAGATCATCACCGCCACGTTCGCGGACGGCGGAGCGGGCCGGTTTTTATTGCGCGACGACGAGGGCACGGTCGCCTGCATGATCAACGAGGAGGATCACCTCTCCGTTTCGGCGACACACCCGGGCTTCGTACTGCACGACGCTGCGAAAACCGCCGCGGTATTCGTCGATGCGGTTCCATTGGAGCTCGCAAACGATCCGGTGCTGGGGTTTCTCACGGCAAACCCGAATTACGTCGGATCGGGCCTACAGGCCTTTACCCTGCTTCACCTGCCCGCTCTCGACGCGTCGGGAGAGATCGGGCGCGTTGTGGCAAGTTTTGAGCGTGACTGGGGCAGGGTTTCGATGTACAAATTGTTGTCGGACAAAAACAATGCCAGCGGTTCGTTCTACCTGATATCGAACAAAGTGACGCTCGGCGTGACGCCGGACGAAATCGTGGAGCTTGTCGTCGACGCGACACACTCGCTCGTTTCCAAGGAGATGTTTGCCCGACACAAGATTACGAACGCGAAAAACGGGGATATGAACGACCGTTTCTGGAGAGCATGGGGCCTCCTGCGGCACGCGAGAAAACTTGCGTTCTCGGAGGCAGTCAACAAAGCTTCTTTTGTCAAACTCGGCTCCGACCTCGGCATCCTGCCGAAGCTCGACGAAAGAGCGTGGCGGCGTCTCATCGTTGGCGCACAGCGCCACCACTTGGGAGCCACCTGCAAACGAATCGTCGAACCGCCGGAAGAGCCGTTTATCCGTGCTTCCCTCTTCCGTCAATTTATCGAGAACGCGGGAGCGAAAACGCTGCCGTGCACACCAGACTACAATAAGGAGTTGCAAAAATAGATGTGGCAATTTTTTAACGAAAGAGGAAAAAGAGTCGTACAACAGGCACATAAAGAGGCGCTGCACCTTGGGCACGATGTCATCGGAACCGAACATCTGCTTTTGGGCGTTCTGGACGAGATCGATCCGATCTGCGCGCAAATCTTCGATTCCAGCAGTGTGACACCCGACGAAATCAGAAATCAGATCGAAGCGCTTCTGGACAAAGGGACGCCTCGCGAAAAAATCGTCGATCTTCCGCTTTCGCCGAGAGCGAAGCGGGTTCTCGACATTTCGATGCGGGAAGCGCGGAGCATGGGAATCAACTATGTCGGAGCAGAACATATCCTACTCGGCCTCGTACTAGAAGGCGAGGGTCTCGCGGCGCAGGTTTTGGCGCACTTCGGCTTCAACATCGCCAGGATGAAAAAAGACATCCAGAACATCACAAACAATACGCAGGAGATGCAGTTCGCCGCGATCAACGCCAGTTTGCCGGAAGGGAATGCCAAGAAGAGCGACACCTCGAAGACGCCGACGTTGAACCAGCTCTGCACCGATCTCTCCGAACTCGCTCAGAACGGCGAGCTTGACCCTGTGATCGGACGCGAAAAGGAAATCATGCGTATCTCGCAAATTTTGACGAGGCGCACAAAAAACAACCCGGTCCTGATCGGTAACCCCGGTGTGGGAAAGACCGCCGTCGTCGAAGGACTCGCGCGCATGATCGCGAGCGGCGAAATCCCCGAGATGCTCAAGGACAAGCGTGTCGTCCAGCTCAACGTGGCAAACCTGATCGCCGGGACGAAATATCGCGGCGAATTCGAGGAGCGGATGCGCCGCATTCTCAAGGAGCTGAAGGACTCGAAAAACGTCGTTCTCTTCATCGACGAAATCCACACGATCATCGGCGCCGGCGGCGCGGAGGGCGCGGTGGACGCGGCAAACATCCTAAAACCAAGCCTCGCGCGCGGCGACATTCAGGTCATCGGTGCAACGACGCTTGACGAGTTCCGCAAATACATCGAGAAAGACAGCGCGCTCGAGCGCCGTTTCCAACCCGTCATGGTCGACGAACCGACGGAGGAGAACACCGTCCTGATCTTGCAGGGACTGCGCGAACACTACGAGGACCACCACAAGGTGAAATACACGGAGGATGCGATCGCCGCTGCGGCGCGACTCTCAAGCAGATACATCTCCGGACGCTACCTTCCGGACAAGGCGATCGACCTCATCGACGAGGCGGCGGCGCGCGTGCGGCTCTTCGCAATGGAATCGCCGGAAGAGTTGAAACAGATGGAATCCCGCTTCGCGGAACTCCGCCGCGACAAGGAGGAGGCTGTCGTCGCGCAGGCGTTCGAGCGCGCAGCATCGCTCCGCGACACGGAGCGGCAGATGTCAGAGGAAATCGAACACTACCGGAAGAATTGGCAACAGGAGCGCAGCTCGATCACGCCGGAAGTGACGATGAACGACATCGCTGGCATCGTCGCAGAGTGGACCGGCATCCCCGTCGTCCAGATGACGGAGGAGGAAGCGGCAAGGCTGCGCAGGATGGAAGAAGAAATCCACAAGCGCATGATTGGGCAGGACGAAGCCATCGGCGTCGTTTCGCGCGCGATCCGTCGTGCACGAAGCGGCATGAAGGATGCCCGCAGACCCGTCGGCAGTTTTCTCTTCCTTGGCCCGACCGGCGTGGGCAAGACCGAGCTCGCCCGTTCGCTCGCCGAATTTCTCTTCGGCAACGAGGACGCGTTGCTGCGTTTCGATATGAGCGAGTATATGGAGCGGCACGAGGTTGCCAAACTGATCGGCGCGCCTCCCGGCTACGTCGGCTACGAGAACGGCGGCAAGATGACGGAGATGGTCCGGAGAAAACCGTACTCCGTGATCCTGTTTGACGAGATCGAAAAAGCGCACCCCGACCTCTTCAATCTGCTGTTGCAGATCCTCGAGGACGGGCACGTCACCGACGCGCAGGGAAACAAGGTCGATTTCAAGAACACGGTCATCATCATGACAAGCAATATCGGCGCGGAAAACATCGTGAAGGGGCAGTCGCTCGGTTTCGGGATCGACCAAGGCACCGGCGAGAAAGTGAACCAGGACTGGCGCCGCATGAAGGACGGCATCATGGACTCCGTGAAACGCTCCTTCCGGCCCGAGTTCATCAACAGAATCGACGACATCGTCGTCTTCAAACCGCTCGAAAAAGAAGAACTCCTCAAGATCACCGAGGTCATGCTGCGCGACGTCGTCAAGCGCGCCGCCGACCAAGAACTCGACCTCTCCGTCGAACACGACGCCTGTCAGTTGCTCCTCGACAAGGGGTTCGACCCGAAATACGGTGCGCGCCCCTTGCGCCGGACGATCCAACGGATGGTGGAGGACAAACTCGCGGACATGATCCTCGAGGGGACGCTCTCAGCAGGCGACCACATCAAGCTGACGACCTGTCTCAAACTGCCGGCCGAAGGCGTCGAAATACCGGACGGCGAATCGTGCGAACTCTGCTTCGACAAGGTCGGCAAACAGCAAGAGGAGACCGTCTCCTGTTAAAATAAATCTTCCTGTAAGTGCAGGATAAATCATTCTATCCGACATGCCGGACCTCGCAAACGCGCGGGCCCGGCATTTCGTTTATGCAAAAGCGCTTTTCAATCCCCATGTGCTACAATTTAGCGCGGATTCCTGCTACACAATCAACGATCAAACGTTCGAATGGAGCTGTCTCGTTTGTTTTTTAAAACCTTATCCGAGAGCGATCCTCTGAATAAAATCATACGGGCCGTGAATTTACCGCAGGCGAACAAGGTTGACCGATCGGAGCTCCTTTTGTCTGCTTCGTACGACATCATCGAGGAGGCGGAGCATTATTCGTTCGGTGGCGACATATGGGCGTCATACTTTGCGCTTCGCCTTGCGGAGGACGAAAACCAACTCGGCCTCTGCTGCGAGTTGGGAGCGGAGCCCAGGGGTTCGATCATGGAGATTGCAAGCAAGACGCTCTGGGATGTGAGAAAAATCCTCATCGAGACGCGCGTCATGATCGAGACGGACCCGGCTTTTCACAACCTCTCGCACACGCTCGACTACACACCGTCAAACACGCGCCCGCTGCCGTTGCATGCGGACACGAGATTCGATCTCTCGCGTCTCGGCAAAAAAATCGTCGATGCTTCGAAACCGGAGGAGATCGGCGCGGCTCTCGCGGGTTTCTATCGGACGCACGGCTCCGGCGCGTTTGCCCTCCACTGTGCCTTCCGATGGGACGGGACGAAGGGTTTGCTACCCGTGACGGACCTCGACCCGATCCGCCTCGATTCGCTGATCGGATACGACACACAAAAGCGGGAACTCCTCTCGAACACGGAATATTTCATCGGCGGCGCTGCTGCGAACAATGTCCTGTTGTTCGGCGACAGCGGCACCGGGAAATCATCCTCCGTGCGTGCGCTGCTCAACGAGCCCGGTTACGTCGGGCGCGGTCTTCGCATGATCGAGTTGTACAAAGACCAATTTCGGGACATTCCACAAATCCTCGGCGCGATCCGCAAACGCAACTATCGATTCATTCTCTTTATGGACGACCTCTCGTTCGAAGAGTTCGAGATCGAGTACAAATATCTCAAGGCCGTCATCGAGGGCGGCCTCGAGCGAAAGCCGGAAAACACGGTGATCTACGCGACCAGCAACCGACGCAACCTGATCCGCGAAGTCTGGGCGGACCGCAAGGCGGCGAGCGACGACGTCCACGGGAGCGATACGATGCAGGAGAAGCTCTCGCTCTCGGACCGCTTCGGCGTCACGATCTGGTACGGCCCGGCGGCGAAGAGCGAGTACATCGACATCGTGAAGAGCATGGCGGCAGAGTGCGGCATCGAGATCTCAGAAGACGAACTGGAGCGACGCGCGCTGCGCTGGGAGATCGAGAAGGGAAGTTTTACGGGCAGGACGGCAAGACAGTTCGTCCAGAACCTGCTCGTCGAATTCGTCAAAGATTCGCATTGAGGAGGCGATCGAAATGTTGAAGAGCTACACGGACCTGACCAGCCGGATACGCGGCTGCGGGCGGCGTTCTCTCAGCGTGGGAGCGGCGCATGACCGCGACCTGCTGGAGTCCGTCGCACAGGCGTCGGAGATCGCGGGTTTTCACCCGATTCTGTTCGGAGACGCAAAAAAAATCGAAGTCATCCTGAAGGACATCGGCTACACGGGAGACTGCAATATCGTCGACGAGAAGGACGACCTGACGTCCCTCGCGGCTTCGGTCAAATGCGTCCACGACGGGGACGCGTCCGTTCTCATGAAAGGACAGGTCAACACCTCCGACTTCATGCGGGCGGTCCTGGACAAAACGAACGGTCTGCGCTCCGGCAGTCTGCTCAGCCATCTTGCCGCCTTCGAGGTCGGCGGTTTCGACCGCCTGCTCTTCGTCACGGACGGCGGAATCAACATCGCGCCGAACCTGTCGGAAAAAAAGGAAATCCTGATCAACACCCTCGGCGCGCTTCGCTGCCTCGGCTACGACAACCCCAAGGTCGCCGTGCTGACGGCGAACGAACAGGTCAACCCCAAAGCACCGGCAACCGTCGACGCGGCGGAGATCGTGAACATGTGGCGCGAGGGAGCGTTCGGCTCCGACTGCGTCGTCGAGGGGCCAATGGCGCTCGACGTCGCGCTCTCCAGCGAGGCGGCGGCGCATAAAGGGATCGAAAGCCGGATTGCCGGTGCCACAGACCTCTTTCTGGTGTCGAACATCGAGGTCGGCAACGTTCTGGGGAAGAGCATGGCAAACATCGCGCACGCGAAAATGGCGGGCGTGGTCCTCGGCGCAACGGCACCGATCGTCCTCTCCTCGAGAGCGGAAAATGCCGCGAGCAAACTCAATTCGATCATTCTTGCCTGCGGCTGTGTGGCATAAAAAATATCGGAAAGGGAGAGATTTCTCTTGAAACTGGATAAAAACCAACTTCTCGCATCGCTGAAAGAATCGTATCGCGACGTGTTCGACGAGACGAGTCGTCGCGTCGGAATCACGCCAAAACCCATCGACAGGTTGATCGAGTCGACCGGCGGCGGAGAGATGGTTGCCGCGATGATCGGCATCACGGGCGCAGGCGTACGCGTGACAACTTCCATCATCGCAGACAAACCCGTCGTCACAGGGGCGTATGCCACAGCTTATGCCGCATTGCTGGAAAAAACGCAGGACGATGAGACGGCGCTATTCGGCGAATTCGCGGATACCTTGACAGAGGCTGCGCTCACGAAAACGGGGGTCGCGGCGTTGTCCGTCACACCTGCACAGGTTATGGAGGGCCAGAATTTCAAGAATATGCCGTCCAACAAAAGCGCGGTCACCAGTTTTTCCATGCCGTTCGAACTCCCGGAGGGGATGCTTTACATCAACATGTCGATTCACGCTTAGCTACGAAAAAATGTTTGAAATAAAAATGCGAGAAGGCCGCTTTTTGGGCATTCTCGCTTTTTTTATCGCCATATCGCCTCACGCGCGACGTATACAGGAGAGGCATTGATGATATATAATTCACGGGTTACCTTTGATCGAATGAAACATTCATAGACACCGGCATTGGAGGAATACGGATGAAACAGATCATGACCGGCAACGAGGCCATCGCCAGAGGGGCGTGGGAAGCCGGATGCAACGTTGCCGCAGCCTACCCCGGCACACCGTCGTCGGAGATTCTCGAAAACATCGCCCACTATAAGGAAATCGACTCCGAGTGGTCGACGAACGAAAAAGTCGCGATGGAAGTCGCCGCAGGTGCCTCCATCGCAGGCGCGCGTGCTATTTGCGCGATGAAGCACGTCGGCCTCAACGTGGCGGCGGACCCGCTCTTTACGATGTCCTACATCGGCGCAAACGGCGGGTTGGTCGTCGTCACCGCGGACGACCCGGGCCTTTTCAGCTCGCAGAACGAGCAGGACAACCGCTGGTACGCGCTCCACGCGAAACTCCCCATGCTCGAGCCCTCTGACAGCCAGGAATGCAAGGATTTTGCGCGTGATGCGTTCGAATTGTCCGAGCGTTTCGACGTGCCGGTCCTCTTCCGAGTGACGACGAGAATCTGCCACAGTAAGACCGTGGTCGAACTCGGCGACAGGGAGAACGTCTCCGTCAAAGACTACGAGCGTAACCCCGGCAAGTGTGTCATGACACCTGCCGCTGCCAAAAACAGGCGCTATCTGATGGAAAAACGCGAGGAGGCACTGCGCGCGTTTTCCAACGACTGCAAATACAACGCGATCGAGTGGGGTACGGAGCGAAAAATCGGGATCATCTCGAGCGGTATTTCCTATCAGCACGCGCGTGAGGCGTTCTCCGACATGGACGGGAAAGTCTCGTTCCTGAAACTCGGCCTCACATATCCGCTCCCGGACGAGCTGATCCAGAGGTTCGCGTCCGAAATCGAGACGATCTACGTCGTGGAGGAAAACGAGCCTTACCTCGAAAATTTCGTCAAACAACTGGGTGTTCCCTGCATCGGACGCGAAAAACTTCCCGCCGTCGACGAGCTGAATGCGGGCATCGTCCGCAGCGCGCTCATCGGCGATCATAAGGAATCTGCTTACTCCGTCGAGGCGACGCCGCCGCCGCGGCCGCCCGTTCTCTGCCCCGGCTGCTCGCACAGGGGATTTTTCTACGCGATGTCGAAGTACAAGGACATCGCCGTCAGCAGCGACATCGGCTGCTACACCCTTGGCGTTGCGCCGCCCCTGAGTATCGGCGACAGCGTCATCTGCATGGGAGCGGGCGTTTCCGCCGGCATCGGCATGCACAAGGCGTTCGCGACAAAAGGCGGATCGGAACACGGCGGCAAAAAGATCAACAAGGTCTTCGGTGTCATCGGCGACTCGACGTTCTTCCACTCCGGCATCACGGGCCTCATCGACGCGGTCGTGAACAAAAGCCAACTTGCGCTCTGCATCGTCGATAACCGCATCACCGCGATGACCGGCCACCAGGAGAACCCCGGCACCGGCAGGACGATCGCGGGGGAGCCCACACAGGCAATCGACCTCAAGACTCTCTGCATTGCCTGTGGCGTCAAACCGGAAAACGTCCGCAAGGTCGACTCGTACGATATGAAGGCGGTCGAAGAGGCGCTGCGCGACGCATACAACGCCACGGAAATTTTTGTCATCATCACGACGCAGCCATGCGCGCTCATCAAGGATGTGCTGAAACGCAGGGCGGGCGTACACTGCGAAATTGACCGCGATGCGTGCGTCACATGCAAAATGTGCATGAAGATCGCGTGCCCAGCGATTTCATACCGCGACGGGCGGATCGAGATCGAAACTTCCATGTGCAACGGCTGCACGATCTGCGCACAGGTCTGCCCCCGACAAGCGATCAAACAGGTAGGTGAGTTCAATGACGGATAAAACGAACGGTTCCGGGACGAAAGGCATTCTCCTCGTCGGCGTCGGCGGACAGGGTACGATCCTCGCCTCGAAGGTCCTCTCCGAGGGGCTGATGCGCGCCGGGTACGACGTCAAGATGTCCGAAATTCACGGAATGTCGCAGAGAGGCGGCAGCGTGACGACCCACGTCCGGTTCGGGAAAAAAGTCTATTCTCCGATCATCGACGAGGGGGACGCAGATATCCTCGTCTCGTTCGAGAAGGTGGAAGCGGTACGCTGGCTTTCCTACCTCAAACCCGGCGGATTCGTCGTCGTCAACGACTACGAGATTCACCCGTTATCCGTCTTGACAGGGGCGGCGGCATATCCCGCGGACGTGCTCGCACAACTCGGGCGGGAGGTTCCGAACGTTCTCGCGCTCAACGCAGGCGGAATCGCCGAAGCGCTCGGCAACGTCAAGGCGCAGAACATCGTCCTGCTCGGCGCGCTGGTCCGTGCGATGCAGCTCGAACATATCGACTGGGCGTCCGTCATGAAGGACCTCATTCCGCCCAAAATGTACGACCTCAACGTACGCGCATTCGAGGCCGGGTTGAATCAGTACACGAATCAATAACGCCGTTGGATATACCAGAAGGAACGAGGAGCGATACCGAATGACAAACGTGTGGCAAAACAAATTGAGCAACAAGGCGAGAAACGTCAGACCTTCTCCCATCCGGGAAATCCTGGACGTCGTGAGGCAGCCCGGCATGATCTCCTTCGCCGGCGGCATGCCCGCGCCAGAGATCTTCCCGGTCGATAAATTTTTTGCGGACAGCGCTTTTCTCAAGGCACAGGGCAAGGAGATCCTACAGTATGGCACGACCGAGGGCGACCCGCGTTTGCGCGAGTTTCTGGCGAAGTGGCAGGCTCCCCGCCTCGGGCGCGTCGTCGAAAAGAACGAAATCATCCTGACCACCGGCTCGCAGCAGGTGCTCGACCTGCTCGCCTGGGCATTGATCGACCCGGGGGACTGCGTCATCGTAGAGGACCCCACCTATCTCTCCGCAATCTCCGTTTTCTCCAACCACGGTGCGCAGTATGCGACCGTCCCGATGGACGGAGAGGGGATGATCGTGAGCAAGCTCCCCGAGGTCATCGAAAACGCGCAAGCCCGTGGCAAGAGCCCCAAATTCATCTACACGATCGTCAATTTCCAAAACCCGGCGGGCGCGACACTCTCCTTGGAGAGACGCAAAGAACTCGCGGCCATATCGGAAAAATACGGCGTGCCGATCATCGAGGACGACCCCTACGGGTATGTCCGCTATGACGGCGACCACCTGCCGTCGGTTTTTTCCTTCGACAAGGCAGGAAACACGGTCTACGCCGGATCGTTCTCGAAAATCCTCTCGCCGGGCACGAGGATCGGATGGGCGAGTGGAAACGCCGATATCATCCGCCAGATGGGAACCTTCAAGCAGTTCACCGATCTCTGCTCCAGCTCCGTCACGCAGGCGCTCGTTTACGAGTACTGCAACTGCGGCTATCTCGACGAACACTTGCCCGTGATCATCGAGAATTACCGCATCAAGCGCGACGCCATGCAGGCGAGCATGGAACGGCACCTCGCGCCGCTCGGCGTAACCTGGGTCAAACCGGAGGGCGGTTTCTTCTTCTGGCCGGACTTCGGCGGCGTGGACGCAACGGCCCTCTCGCGGAAGGCGCTGGAAAAGAAAGTCGCCTTCATCCCGGCCGAGCCATTCTGCATCGATATGGCTTCGGCAACCCGCAACGGCAGGTTGAACTTCACGTACTCCCGGCCGGATGTCATCGAAGACGGCATTTCCCGCCTCGCGGCGGCGATCAAGGAGCTGAAAGCCTGACAGGACGCGTGTGGACCGCGCCATAGGCGCACCTCACAAACGCAAAATATGCCGGCCTCCATGGACACGAACGAACTGTAAATATACATCACCCCTCGTGGCGGAGAATCGGCGCGAGGGGTTTTTTGTGAAACGCCCCTTTCGAAAACAAGAACGACGGAGAGGGGTTGTTTTTTTGCTCAAAGCGACCATCACCACATCGGACGGACTCAAGGAAATCGATATCGAGGCGGGGGAGGGCGTCGAAACGGGAACATGGTTCAACCTCGTGCACCCGGAACCCTCCGAGTTGCGGGTCGTCTCCGAAATTACGGAGGCGCCGCTCGATCTCCTGCGGGCCGCGTTGGATATGGAAGAGTCCTCCCGTATCGAGGTCGAGGACGATCATATCCTGATCATCACGAACGTTCCCAGGGTGGAGGAGGGGGCGCTGTTCGCGTACGACACGATCCCGCTGGGGATCGTCATTTCACGCGACTTCATCACGACGGTTTGCCTCGAGGAAAACGACGTGCTCTCCGACTTCGACGCGATACACCATCACTTTTTCGACACACGGAAAAGAACGCGTTTTTTGTTCCAGATCCTCTATCGAAGCGCGGTTCTGTACCTCAAGGACCTGCGCCTCATGAACAGGAGGACGGACGAAGTCGAGCAGGACCTTCGTCGTTCGATGAAGAACAAGGAGCTCTTTCTCCTTCTCGATCTGCAAAAGGCCCTCACATACTTCACCGTCGCCCTGCGGTCGAATCGATCTGTCATCGAACGCCTCGTTCGCCTGTTCTCGAACGCCTCCGTCCATCACCTCGTGAAGCTGGCGGAGGAGGACGAAGAGCTTCTGGAGGACGTGCGCATCGAGTACGATCAGGCGATCGAGATGGTCCAGGTCCACAGCGACGTCATGGGGAGCACGATGGACGCCATGGCGTCCGTGATCTCCAACAATCTGAACATCGTGATGAAATTTCTGGCGTCGGTCACGATTGTCATGGCGATCCCCACCATGTTCGCCAGCTTCTTCGGCATGAATGTGCCGATCCCATGGCAAAACCACCCGCTCGGGTTCGTCTATGCGATGATCGTCGCCGCGATATTGGCGATTGCGTCTATTTTCCTTCTCTGGAAGAAAAAAATGTTCTAAGCTTGGCATAATGTTAGTGCGGCTTTCCGCAAAAAATATCTCGCAGAGAGGAAGAAACGTTGGGCATGCCATCGAATAACAATAAACGAAAACAATTCTCCGTCGCGTACTTTATTTTCATGCTGTTCATGTTGTGGATCTTCAACGACATGATCTACCGTCCGTATATCGTCCGCGAGACGGAGACCAGCTACAATCAATTTCTCGATTATTTGAACGAGAAAAAAGTCGCGCAAGTGACCCTCGGAGCGGACCGTTTCGCGTTCACGCTCAAGGATGAAGCGGGGAAACAGGTCATCCACAATGTCGTGCGCGTCGACGACCCCAACCTCGTCGACCGCCTGATCGCCTCCGGGGTCGATTTCGCCGCAGTGAAACAGACGCAAAGCGCGCTCGACTCCCTCATGGGCTGGGTCATCGCCTTCCTGCCCCTGATCCTCATCTGGTACTTCATGTACCGGCGCATGTCTGGGATGGGAAACAGTGTAATGTCCTTCGGCAAGAATAATTCGCAAGAAATTCAGGGCGAGATGACCGGCGTCAAATTTTCGGACGTCGGCGGTGTCGGCGAGGCCGAGGTCGAGTTGAAGGAGATCATCGAATATCTCAAAGACCCCGCGCGTTTCAACCGCCTAGGCGCGAAACTCCCCAAGGGCGTTCTGCTCGTCGGCCCTCCCGGCACGGGAAAAACGCTGCTCGCCAAAGCAACAGCGGGGGAAGCGGGCGTTGCGTTCTTCTCCCTCACAGGCTCGAGCTTCGTCGAGATGTTCGTCGGTGTCGGCGCGGCGCGCGTGCGCGATCTCTTCGAACAGGCCAAGAAAAAAGCGCCCTGCATCGTCTTCATCGACGAGATCGACGCGATCGGACAAGCGCGCTCCACCATCGCCGCGATGAGCGGAAACAGCGAGCGCGAGAACACATTGAATCAACTTCTTTCCGAGATGGACGGCTTTAAACCGAACACGGGCGTAATTATTATGGCTGCGACGAACAGGCCCGAGATTCTCGATCAGGCGCTTGTCCGCCCCGGTCGTTTTGACCGGCAGGTGCAGGTGACGCTGCCCACCGAAGAAGGGCGTCTCCAAATCCTCCGTATCCACGCGCGTGACGTCCCTCTGGCGGAAGACGCCGACCTCGGAAGACTCGCGAAGATCACCCCCGGGTTTTCCGGCGCCGACCTCTCGAACATCATCAACGAAGCTTCGCTTCTCGCGGTACGGCGCGACGCTCCCGCGGTCGCGATGCAGGATCTCGACCTCGCGATCGAACGGGTCGTCGCGGGTTTGCAGAAGAAAACGCCCCTCTCGCCCGAGGTCCGCAAGAAAGTGGCCTTCCACGAAGTCGGACATGCGCTGACGGCGTTCTATCTCTCGCACACCGACCCCGTCCACAAGATCAGCATCATCCCGACGGCGAAGGGCGCGCTCGGCTATACCATGCAGATGCCGGAGGAGGACCAGTACCTCACGAGCGAGGAGGAGCTGCGCTCCCGCATGGCCGTCATGCTCGGCGGCAGGGCGGCGGAGCTGCTGGTCTTCGGCACGGCCACGACCGGCGCGTCGAACGACCTCGAGCGCGTCTCGATGCTCGCACGCCGTATGGTGACGGAGTTCGGCATGTCGAAAAAGCTGGGGCCAGTGCGCTATTCCAACCCCGAGGGATCCTACCTGCAAAGCCCCTCGACGAATCGCACCGACATCTCGCAGGAGACGCTCGCCTGTATCGACGAGGAGATCCGCGACCTCGTCACGAGCGCGCAGAATCTCTCGATCTCGATCCTCACGGAGCATCGCAGCGTTCTCGACAAAGTCTCCGAAGAGCTCCAACAAAAAGAAGTAATCATGGGTGAAGAGCTCAAAACGATCGCTCTGGAGACGGAGGGCGAGCACCACTTCGAGCGCGTCCCCATCTCCGAATAATTTACATTGACAGCTTCACAGCATATAATGTTCATCGTTTTGATATCGACGCAAGGGGGAAATGAGAGATGACCCAGTTCAACAAACACATGGATGCGCCGTTGCGCACAATCGACCCGGAAATCGACGGGCTGATCGGAAAAGAATTGGATCGCCAGAGAACGCACATAGAGCTCATCGCCTCGGAGAGTTTCGTTCCGCGCGCGCTCATGGAAGAGATGGGATCGATCCTGACGAACAAATACGCGGAAGGATATCCGCACAAAAAATATTACGGCGGATGCGAATTCGTCGAGCAGATCGAGGAGATCGCAATCGAACGCGCGAAAACCCTCTTCGGTGCCGACCACGCGAACGTCCAACCGCACTCCGGCAGCACGGCAAATCAGTGCGCGTACTTCACCGCAATGAACCCGGGAGACACCATGCTCGCCATGCGTCTCGACCAGGGTGGCCACCTCTCGCACGGACATCCGCTCAATTTTACGGGGCGCATGTACAGGATCGTGGCCTATGGCGTGAACAGAGAGACCGAACGGATCGACTACGACGACGTGGCAAACCTTGCCCGCGAACACCGCCCGAAGGTCATCGTCGCCGGCGCAAGCGCCTATCCCAGAAAAATCGACTTCGCGCGTTTCCGTGCGATCGCGGACGAGGTCGGCGCGATTCTCGTCACGGACATGGCCCATATTGCGGGCCTGGTCGCGGGCGGCGCTCACGACAGCCCCGTTCCGCATTCGCAGTTTGTGACCTCGACGACCCACAAAACGCTCTGCGGGCCGAGAGGCGCATTCGTGCTCTGCACGGAGGAATACGCGAAAGACCTCGACCGGACCGTCTTCCCCGGCATACAGGGCGGACCGATCCTTCAGATGGTCGCGGCGAAAGCAACCTGCTTCAAACTCGCAGCAGAACCGGCTTTCAAAGAATACGCGCGCCAGGTCGTGCGCAATGCCGCAACGCTCTCGGGGGCGCTTCAGGATCGTGGATTCCGCATCGTTTCGGGTGGGACGGACAACCACCTCATGCTCCTCGACGTCCGACCGAAGTCCATCACCGGCAAAATCGCCGAGAAAATCCTGGGTGAGGCCGGCATCACGACGAATAAAAACGCGATCCCGTTCGATCCCGAAAAACCGATGGTCACAAGCGGCCTCCGTCTCGGCACCGCTGCGGTCACAGCGCGGGGGATGGGTGTAGACCAGATGGGCGAAATCGCAGACGCGATCGATCGCGTGCTCTCCGCCCCGGAGGACGAGACCGTCCGCAAGAACGCGCGCGCGAAAATGGCGGAGCTCGCTTCGTCCTTCCCGCTTTACGCCAACCTCTAAATCGTGACACAGAACGAACCGAACAAGACGAAAGAATTCGCACTCGAAAAGAATCGGGCCGAATGGGGCGACCTGTTCGAACGAATCGGTCAGCCCGCTTACCGTGCCGCACAGATTTGCGCGTGGCTCTGGAAACGTGGCGTATGGGACCCGTCCGAGATGACGGACTTTGGGAAGCCGCTTCGGGAGCAGCTTGCCGAATTGGTTGATTTCACATACCCGCAAATCTCGAAAGAAGATCGTTCGAAGGACGGGACGAGAAAATTCCTGTTGACCATGCGCGATGGCGTGCAGGTGGAGGCGGCGCTTCTGAAACAAGAGGACCGACTGACTGCGTGCATTTCGACGCAGGCCGGCTGCCCAGTCGGGTGCCCTTTTTGCCAAACGGGAGCATCCGGCTTCGAGCGAAACCTGACGAAGGGTGAAATCGCGGGACAGCTCATCGTGATGGAGCGACACATCGGCAGGCCGATCAACAATCTCGTGTTGATGGGCATGGGCGAACCATTTCTCAACCTCGACGCCGTGTTCGGCGCGATCCAAATGCTGAACGACCCCAAAATGCGCGAGCTCGGCATTCGCCACATCACGATCTCCACCGCAGGTATCGTGCCGGGAATTCAAAGAATGGCCGAATCGGGACTCGGCGCCAGACTCGCCGTATCGCTGCACGCAACGAACGACGAACTGCGCGACGAACTCGTCCCCTGCAACACAAGCCACCCCCTGTCGGAATTGCTCGACGCGCTTCGCGATTATCAGGAACGGACCGGCGACCGAATCACGATCGAATACGCCCTCTTCAAGGGCGTCAACGACACCCTTGTCCACGCGCGCGAACTCGTCCGAATCTTGCGGGGGCTGCACGTCTATGTTAACCTCATACCGGGCAACAAAAACATCGCGGGCTACGAGACAAGCTCGCCCGAGAGTGTGTTGCGCTTTCAAAGCGTCCTCAAATCCGCCGGGTTCGAGTCGGAGATCCGAACGCCGCGCGGACTGGATATCGACGCCGCGTGCGGACAGTTAAAATCTGCGGCGCTTACCGAGTCGAAGGGAGATGTCGTTCAAAATGCTCGAAGAGACGACAAGGGTCAAGCTCGAGGGCGTGAAACCGGAGACACCGGTGGGCGAAAAGCGGATGGCGTTCGCCCAAAGCATGCTGGAGTCGGGAGACAGAGAACTGTTCCTGGAGACGGACGACATACCCTACCTGCCGAACGCAATCGCGGTCCTAAACCGGGAGGGCGAGACGCTGGGCTACCTGCCGGTCCAAGCGGCGAAAGAAATCCTGGAGAGCGTCCTCGCGATCGAAGAGGACCCCGAGGAAGAGGCAAAGGCGACGCTCGTCGCAGCGGATGACGGAGGAATCCTGATCGAAATCGCCCCGGACGACTTTCCCGAATACGAAGAGGCAGCCCCCCCCGAGGCCACAGCGACGAAGGAAAGCAAAAAAAGGAATCCGGCCGGATATGCACTCATCGCCGTGATCGCCTTCTATCTCGCATATCGGCTTTTTACGCGGTCGGGCGGCTGACAGACAAAGACACCAATGAACACGACTTCACAGGGCGGAACGAGCGCTTTTTCCCGGTTCGTTCGCGCAATCTGGAACAGCGGCATTCTGCTCCCCCTCTTCGTTCTCCTCGTTTGGTGGTGGGGATCGAAATCGGGGTGGTGGAGTGCCTTTCTTCTTCCGGGACCCGCCCGCGTTCTGCGCACTTTCTCCTCCCTCACGACGAGCGGCGAGTTGTTCACGCACATGTGGGCGAGTCTTCTGCGCATTTTCAAGGGATTCAGCGCGTCCGCGCTCTTCGCGCTCGCACTGGCGTTCGCAAGCGGCCTTTATCGCCCGCTTCTGCGGCAGATCGCGCCACTCCTCGAACTGTTGCGCCATATCCCGCCCATGGCGACGATCCCGATGCTGATCCTGTGGTTCGGCATCGGTGAGGCCTCGAAACTCGTCATCATCGTCATGGCGACTTTCTTCCCCATATACCTGAACACCGTACAGGGAATCTCGCAGTGCGATTCGAAGCTGCTCGAGGTCGCGCAAAGCTTCGGTTACACGCGTCTGCAAACCCTCAGGCACGTCGTGCTTCCATCCGCGCTGCCGTATATATTCACGGGAATGCGTCTCGGGCTGGGTTACAGTTGGCGCTCGCTCATCGCGGCAGAACTCGTCGCCGCTTCAAGCGGGCTGGGGTACATGATCCTCGATGCGGAACAACTCTCGAGACCGGACGTCATCCTCGTCGGTATTCTCGTCATTGGATTTCTCGGTTCGACGATCGACCTCGTTTTTTCCGCAGCGACGCGGTATTTTGCACCCTATGGGAGCGTTTCGAATGGCGTGGCTTGAGATTCGCAATCTGCGCAAAGAATACCCGCTGGAGAAAAAAACGACCATCGCGCTGGACGATTTCTCGCTGTCCGTCGAGAAAGGGGATTTCGTCGGAATCGTCGGGCGGAGCGGCTCGGGAAAAACGACGCTGTTACGTCTGCTCTCCGGTTTGCTGAAACGAACGAGTGGGGAGATCGTCTATCGGGACGGCGAAGAGGCCAAGATCGGCATGGTCTTTCAGGAACCTCGTCTAATGCCCTGGCTGACGGTCGAAAAAAACATTCTCTTCGCTTATTTGAAGGACAAGAAGAAACGGCTGCCGCACAAACAGTCCGAAGCACTGCTCGACCTCCTCGGACTGGGCGAATATAAAAACGCCTACCCGTCTCAACTCTCCGGAGGCATGGCGCAGCGTGTCGCGCTCGGACGCGCGCTCTGCTACGAGCCGGAACTGATTCTCATGGACGAGCCGTTGGGCGCGCTCGATTACTTCACAAGAAAAGCGCTTCAGGATGAAATCCTGAAGCTGCACTTTTTGCAAAAGAAGACGATTCTATTTGTGACCCACGACGTCGAGGAGGCGCTGACATTGTCCCGTCGAATCGTCGTTCTTGAGGGGGGGCGACTCATACGCGAAATCCCCGTCGACATGCCTTATCCGAGGCGGCAGAGCGACCCGAAATTCGCGAAAACGCTGGACCTCATCCTCTCTCTGATCGTGGGGGGCTGAGGCCCTCTATTTCGAGAATTTTTCCACCTGATCCCAGATCTCCGGTTTTTCGAAACCCTTCCGCCAGAAAGCCGCGCCGGCCAATTCGTTCTTTTGGACAAGCTCCATCCGAAGCGTGAGCGAATATTCATCCTCGATCCACACTTTGTATGTCTTGTCCGCACTCACGTATTCGAAATAATTCTGCCCCGCCTGCGGCAACCATTTTTTCTGCGCGCCGCTCGCTTCCAACGCGAGGTCGGCGGAGACCATCGCGAGTGTCTTCGACTTTACGGAAACCTTTCCGTTCTTTCCCTTCGTCTCCTCCCACTCGCGCGTGTACAGTGGTACCCCCAGCAGCAGTTTCTCCGCAGGGATGTCCGCCAGCGTATCGCGAAGCTTGGCCGTCACCCATGGAATCGACGCGGTCGAACCTGCCTTCGGCGAGGTGCGCCAATGTTCGTCGTACGTCATGACCGCGACGTAGTCGACAATCTTGGAGAGGGCAGGGCGTTCATAACACTTGGACCAGTTCGAAGGCACCATGATGTCGATCGATATCGTCAACCCCATCGTGCGCGCGGCCGCGGCAAGTTTTTTCACAAAGGCCGTCAGGCGCGCCGCATCGTTGTTGTCGACGCCCTCGAAGTCGACGTTGATGCCGTCGAAACCGTAAATCCGTGCGCAGGCGAGCAGTCGCGCGATAAATCGGTTCTGCGCGGCTTCGTCCGCGAAGAATTTCGTCGTTCGCTCCTTGTTGAAGCCGTTCGAGACAAGTGCCCAGACGCGATAGCCGCGGTCGTGCGCCGCACGCACGTACGCGACGCTCCCCCTGTTGGACATGCCGCCCTTCTCGTCGGCCAAGGCGAACCAGGTGGGGGAGAGCACGTCGACCGCGGAAATCTTTTCCTCCGCGGAGAGATCGGGATTGTCGCGCGTCACGTGATCCCACAAGAGGTTGAATGCCTTCGGCAGCGGGTCGAGTTCCGTTTTTTCTCGGGCACGTCTTTCTTTTTTAACGAGTGAAGAAGGGCCGACCACGAGCGTGCTCTGGGATGCGTCCGTCCGGTTCTTCGAGAGAATATAGGAAATCCCGGTCACCTGCTCGATGTCGCTGATGTTGAAATGCTGTCGCCCGTCTTCGCTCTTCGCGGCGAAATCGAGCTCGAGGGCGTTCGGAGCGAATTGTCCCAGCGCGGGAATCCCAAGCCGCTCCGCCGGTTTGTCGAGCCGCACGGTAAAGGCTTTTTTCGATGCGTCGAACTTGACAGGGAGGGCGAGATCGGCGATGAAGGCGGACGGGATCCAGATGTCCGGTGTGATGCGTTCATCTTCGTAGTCGCGGATGAGGGCAAAATGGTCCGTCGGTACGATGCCCGCCTGCGTCTGCTTCTGAATCCGGATACAGAGGGGAGCGTCTTCCGCCGCACTCGAAACGGGTGCAAACAGCAAAACAAGGGAGAGTGCCAGTAAATATGCCGACACGTGAAGCATGCGTGTCGGCATTGTTTTTTTCACCGAGCGCCTCATCGCGTCACGCACGAATGGCCTTGGCGATTTCCGAGGACAACAGGTCGCCCAAAGCCTGAGACGCAACCCATTTTGCCGTTTCGGAGGGCTGCATCGCGATTTCCTCGCACGTCTCCACCGCGGCTTCGTGCCAATCTCTGCTCCTCGTACCGATGGACTTGAGGGCGCTTGAAATCGCCCTTGACACGTTCACCTGCGGTTGCGAAGCCTGTTTTCTCGCAATAAAAAGGCTTCGGTCGAAAAAACCCAACTCGTTGGGGTCGTCCGCAGCCAAGCGGAAAGCCAGCACACCGATGAGGCTGAACCCCGCGTAAATATGCCAATCGTCCTTGCCCTCGGCCCATTCGACCGCCTTCTTTTCGGCGAGCGGCGTCTTCCAAATTGCTTTGCTGCAACAGTAGTCGCAGACAACCCACGATGTGATGCCAGCCGCCCACTCGTCAAGCAAGGGTTCGGTGAGCGCGGCGGGGTCCATCAAAATACAGGAGAGGATCCTCGCCTCGTACAAATCGCTCTGCCAAAGCGCTGTGGCAAGCGGTTGGTCCGGCATGCCGATCTCTTCTGCGAATGCGACCAGCCGTTCGTGTGGAATATCGAGCACACGCAGGCCCTCCATTCCGAAGATGTGTCGCTTTTCCTCCGATAAATCCGTCGTTTTGCCTGACATCCGAATGAGTTTTTCCGTCACAGTTACCGCCGTAGATTTCACAACCGCGCACCCCTTATTCGTTGAAATTCATGGTGATCACCGCAATCTCCGGCCTGCCCGAGGTGCGTACGGGCGGGCCCCAGGTACCGGCGCCGCTCGATATATAGTAGTTTGTGGCCCCTCTTTTGTACAGGCCATAATGATGCTCGTACAATTTCGCGACGATAAAGTTAAACGGAAAGAGCTGCCCCCTGTGCGTGTGCCCGGAGAGCTGAAGCGCAGCGCCGGCCTCTTCCGCTTCGTTCAGGGCGAACGGCTGATGATCCATGACAACGAAGGGAAGCGAGTCGATGTCAACGGCCGCATTCGCACCGGCATCTGAGACGATGTCAGCGAGAGATTTCCGGACGCCGCCCATGTGCAACGCGGTTCGATCCTCGCGCCCGACGAGAAAAATTTCGTCACCGGGGAGCGCCCACTCGTCACG
>JAJDHV010000019.1 GCA_030266365.1 Synergistaceae bacterium OttesenSCG-928-I11
CGACAAGGTCGTCGTCGTGACCGGAGGCGCGTCCGGCATCGGATTCGGGTGCGCGTCGTTCCTCGCCGACGCGGGGGCGCGCGTCGCGATCTGGGATCTCGATGAGACGAAGGGCAAGGCTGCCGCCGAAAAGATCGGCGCGCGCGCATTCTTCGTCAAGTGCGACGTCAGTTCCGACGCGTCGTGCAAGGCGGCGGCTGCGGCGACGGCCAGCCACTTCGGCTCGGTCTGGGGCTTGCTCAACGCGGCGGGCGTCATCCGGCGCAAGGACGCGGTCGAGCTCGAGGAGAAAGATTGGGACATCGTCCTCGACGTCGGCCTCAAGGGCGCGTACCTCGCGTCGAAGTACCTGATCCCGGAGATCGCGAAAAACGGCTCGGGGAGCATCGTCAACATCGGCTCCGGCTGGGGAATCAAGGGCGGACCGAAGGCCGTCGCGTACTGCGCGGCGAAGGGCGGCATCGTCAACATGACCCGCGCGATGGCGATCGACTGCGGCGAAAAAAATATCCGCGTCAACTGCGTCTGCCCCGGCGACATCGACACGCCCCTGTGGCGCGACGAAGCGCGCCAGCTCGGCTACGACCTCGACAAGTGGCTCGCGGAGAGCATCGAGCGCCCGATCAGACGCCTCGGCACGCCGCTCGATATCGCGCGTGCGGTTTATTTCTTCATGAGCGACCTCTCGCCCTGGGCGAGCGGATCCAACCTCGTCATCGACGGAGGTGGCACGGCATGACGCACCCGTATATCCCGAATTCCGTACCCAAGATCCAGGAGGAGATGCTGCGCGAGATCGGCGCAAAGAGCATCGACGAATTTTTCAAGTGTATCCCCGACGACCTGCAGTTCAAGGGCAGGCTCGCCATTCCGGAACCCCTTCTCTCCGAAGCGGCGTTGAAGCGCCACGTCGAGGGGATGGCGGACAAGAACACGCCCGCGACCCGCGTCGTCTCGTTCCTCGGCGGCGGCTGCTGGAATCACTACGTCCCGGCGAGCTGCGACGAGATCAACGGGCGCTCCGAGTTCCTCACCGCGTACGCCGGCGACCCGTACGAGGACCACGGCAGGTTCCAGGCGCTCTTCGAGTACGCCAGCATGATGGCGGAGCTGCTCGAGATGGACGTCGTCAACATCCCGACGTACGACGGCGCGCAGGCGGCGGGCACCGCACTCCGCATGGCGTGCCGCATCACGGAGCGCTCGCGAGTCCTCGTCCCGGCGCTGATGAGCCCCGACCGCCTCAAGGTGATCCGCACCTACCTGCACCCGCAGATCGAGGTCGAGACGATCGCAGCGGACAAGGAGAACCTGACGCTCGACCTGGCCGACCTCAAGGCCAAGTTGAACGATAAAACGGCAGCCGTCTTCATCGAGAACCCCGCATTTTTGGGCGTGATCGAGACGCAGGGCGAAAAAATTTCCAAACTCGCGCACGACGCGGGCGCGCTCTTCGTCGTCTGGGCAGACCCGTCGTCCCTGGGCGCGCTCACGCCGCCCTCCGGCTACGGGGCGGACATCGCCTGCGGCGACATCCAGCCGCTCGGCATCCACATGCACTTCGGCGGCGGTCGCGGCGGATACATCGCAAGCCGCGACGAGGCGAAGTACATCGAGGAGTACCCCTCGCGCCTCTTCGGCATCTCGCCGACGACGCACGGCGAGTGGGGCTTCGGCGACGTCGCCTGGGAGCGCACGTCGTTCGCCAAGCGCGAGGACGCCAAGGAGTTCGTCGGCACCGCCGCTGCGCTCTGGGGCATCACGGCGGGCGTCTACCTCGCCACGATGGGACCGCAGGGCATGGCGGACCTCGGCAACGGCATCATGAAGCGCGCGCGCTACCTCGCGAACGCGCTCGGGAAAATCAAGGGCGTCCGCGTCGCGACGAACGCGCCGTTCTTCAAGGAATTCCCCGTGACCTTCGAGGGCAAAAAAGTCGCCGAGATCAACGAAGCACTGCTCTCGCGCGGCATCCACGGCGGGCACGACCTGACGCCAGACTATCCGAACCTGAAAAATTCCGCGCTCTACTGCGTGAACGAGACGATGACGAAGGCCGACATGGACGCGCTCGTCTCCGCGCTGTCGGAAATTCTGAAGGGATAGGGGGGACTCGCCATGAAGATGGGAAAAAGAGATTTCAATAAAAAATACCGCAACTATCATCAGGCGCGCTGGGACGAGCCGATCATCTTCGAGTTGACGCAACCCGGAGAACGCGGCATCCTCCTCCCCGAGGCCGAACCCGAGGTCGAGGCGGCGGGGCTGCCCGAACTCGGCGCGATGGTGCGCAAAAACGCGCCCAAGCTGCCCGAGATGTCGCAGATGCGCGTCCTCAAGCACTACATGCACCTGAGCCAGGAGAACATCGGCGCGGACGAGACTGTCGACATCGGGCAGGGCACCTGCACGATGAAGTACAACCCGAAGATCAACGACCGCATGGCGGGCCTCCCCGGCTTCGCCGACATCCACCCGCGCCAGAGCGAGTCGACGGTGCAGGGCGCGCTCGAACTGATGTACCAAACCGAGCAGATGCTCAAATCGATCTCCGGCATGGACCGCTTCTGCATGCACCCCGGCGGCGGCGCACAGGCGGTGCTCACCATCGCGACCGTCGTTCGCGACTGGGTCGACGCGCAGGGGCTGACCGACAAGAAGGACGAGATCATCACGACGATCTTCTCGCACCCTGCGAACCCGGCCTGCGCCGCGGTGAAGGGCTTCAAGCTCATCACGATCTACCCCGACAAGAACGGACGCCCCGACCTCGAAGCCATGAAGGCGGCGGTGAACGAGCGCACGGCGGCGGTGTTCATCACGAACCCGGAGGACATCGGCATCTACAACTCGGATATCAAGGAGTTCACCAAGCTCGTGCACGACGCGGGTGGCCTGTGCAGCTACGACCAGGCGAACGCGAACGCGCTGCTGGGCATCACGCGCGCGCGCGAGGCGGACTTCGACCTCTGCTTCTTCAACATCCACAAGACGTTTGCGTCGCCGCACGGCTGCGGCGGCCCCGGCTGCGGCGTCATGGGCGTGCGCGAGCACCTCGTGAAATACCTCCCCGCGCCGCTCGTCGGCTACGACGAAAAGAAGGACCGCTACTTCCTCGACTACGACTCGCCGTCCAAGACGACGCGCATCAAGGATTTTTACGGCGTGCTCCCCGCCATCGTGCGCGGATACAGCTGGATGCGCAACCTCGGGCCGGACTGGCTCCGCGAGGTCTCGCGCGTCGCAGTCCTCAACAACAACTACGTCTTCAAAAAAATCATGGCGATGCGCGGCGTCGGCGCGCCGTATGCCGAGGGAGAGTTCCGCATGGAGCAGGTCCGCTATTCGCTCCAGAAGCTCAAGGAGGAGACGGGCATCGGCGTCGCGGAGTTCATCAACCGCATGTTCGACTACGGCATGCACCTCTGGAGCAGCCACGAGCCGTGGATCGTCCCCGAGCCCTTCACGGTCGAACCGACGGAGAGCTACTCGAAGGCGGAGCTCGACGAATATCTCGCGGTCTTGGAAAAGGTCATCGACGAGTGCTACAAGACGCCGGACGTCGTCCGGCACGCGCCGGAGCGCGCTGCGATCCACCACACGGACCACGACATCCAGGACGACCTGAAACGTGCCGCAATCACGTGGCGGGCGTATAATAAGAAATACACGGGCTACTTCGAACCGAAGGCATAAGAAAAAATGGCCGAATCGATCGGCATCATCGTCAATCCCATTGCGGGCATGGGCGGTCGGGTCGGGCTCAAAGGCACCGACGGCGACGCCCTGCGCCTGGCGGTCGAGCGGGGGGTTGCCCCCCGCTCGACCGCGCGTGCCGCGGAGAGCCTCCGCGCACTTTGCGAGCTGGCGACAGCCGATGTGCCGTTCACGCTTTACGCGGGACGCGGACCGCTCGGCGAGGACGCCGCGCGCGACGCCGGGATCGACCCGGTCGTCGTGGACGGCGCGACCCGCTTGGGCGGGCCGACGACGGCGGACGACACCGTCGCCGTCGCGCGCGCCATGAAGGAGCGGGGGGTGCGCCTCCTCCTCTTCGCGGGGGGCGACGGGACGGCGCGCGACGTCTGTCGCGCCGTGGGCGAGGACTGCCTCGCTCTGGGCATCCCCGCCGGGGTCAAGATCCACTCCGCGGTCTACGCCTCGTCGCCGAAAGCGGCGGGTCGCGTCGCAGCGGATCTCCTCTCCGGCCGCATTCCCCGCTCGGCGGAAAAACTCGCCGAGGTCATGGACATCGACGAGGACGCCTACCGCAGCGGGCGCCTGAACGCCCGGTTGTACGGCTACCTGTGCGTCCCGTACGAACGAGGCCGCGTGCAGAACCTCAAATCCGGCTCCGCCGCGTCCGACGCCGCGTCGCAGGCGGAGGCGGCACAGGGGGCGGCCGTCCTCGTGGAGTCCGAGCCCGACACGCTCTTTCTCGTCGGCGCGGGCACGACGACGCGCGCGCTGCTCGCAGCACTCGGGATCGAGGGAACCCTTCTCGGCGTCGACGCCGTGCAGGGCGGGACACACCCGCAAATCCTCGCAACGGACATGGGCGAGCGGGAAATTTTAACGATACTGGACGGGCATCCGACGGCGAAGATCGTCGTCACGCCCATCGGCGGACAGGGCTTCGTCTTCGGCCGAGGCAACCAGCAGTTCAGCCCGGAGGTCATCCGGCGGGTCGGCAGAGAGAACATCGCCCTGCTCGCATCCCCCGCGAAGATCACGGCACTCCGCGGCGCGCCGCTCCTCGTCGACACTGGCGACGAATCGCTCGACGCGGCGCTCGAAGGCTATTATCGAATCATCACGGGACCGGGCAGATCCATCGTCTACGGCGTGAAACAGGGGTGATAGATGGCAGGAATACAAGGCAAGGCGTGTTTTTTTGGAGCGTGCGGGGGACTCGCCCCGCACCAGGCATAAAAAACGGAGGTGCAATTCATGCGTAACGTCTTCAAATTAACACCGGTTGTACTGATCGCAGGTTTGATGATTTACGGAATCGACATCCTCATCGCGGCGCCCATCTCGTTCGGTTATGCGATCATCGTGGGCATGATCACAGAGCGCTTCAAGTTCAAGGAGCTGCTCGACGCGGCATTGGAAAACCTCACCCACTTCCTCATCGTATTTTTGATTCTCCAGCTCGCCTACGGCGTCGCCGAAAGCTTTATGACGACCGGCGTCGCGGCATCCGCGATCAACCTCGCCCTGTCCCTGGGCGTCAACGCCAGCACCGTTGCGGTGGCGGGCTTCCTCGCAACCTGTATTCTCTCGATCGCGACCGGCACGTCTTGGGGCACCTTTGCCGCCTGCGCGCCGATCTTCCTCTGGCTGAACCACATCATCGGCGGCGACGTGCTGCTCACCATCGGCGCGATCGCGGGCGGCTCCTGCTTCGGTGACAACATCGGGCTCATCTCCGACACGACCGTCGTCAGCTCCGGCATCCAGGGCGTCGAGATCATCAAGCGCGTCAGACACCAGGGCGTCTGGTCCCTGCTCTGCCTCATTGCGGCGAGTGTGGTCTTCTACGTCATGGGCAGCTCGATGGGCCTTCCCAACACCGCGGTCAGCGCGGCCGACGCCATCGCGATGGTTCCGCAGGAAGTGTGGGACGTTCTGCAGGAGGAGCGCGCGTCCGCGGTGACCCTGCTCGAGCAGGTTCAGAGCGGCGTCCCGATGCTCATGATCCTGCCCCTGATCATTGTGCTGGGGCTCGCGATCGCAGGTGTCACGACGCTGATCTGCCTCGGCAGCGGCATCATCTCCGCCCTGCTGTTCGGGCTGGCTCTGGGCACCGTCACAAGCATCCCCGATTTCATCGACACGGTCTACACCGGCTTCTCCGATGCGGGCGGCTGGTCGATCGCGATGATGCTCTGGGTCGGCGCGTTCGGCGGCGTCATGAACAAGATGGACGCGTTCCGCCCCATCGCCGAGATGATCGTCCGCGTCTCGAAGAACGTTCGCCAGCTCATGACCTGCAATGCCATGCTCTGCCTCTTCGGCAATGCGGCGCTCGCCGACGAGATGGCGCAGATCGTCACGATCGGCCCGATCCTCAAGGACGTAACAGAGAAGAATGTCGAGGCGAGTCCGGAGGACATGTACACGCTGGCGCTCCGCAACGCGACGTTCTCGGACGCGATGGGCGTTCTGGGATCGCAGCTTGTACCCTGGCACGTCTACCTCGGGTTCTTCATCGGCATCAGCAGCTCCGTCTACCCGCTCGCGAGCGATATTATCACGGCTGGCGGCATCATCAAGTACAATTATCTCGCTTGGATATCCGTCATCTCGATGCTCGTTTTGACCTTCACCGGATGGGACCGCTTCATCCCGCTCTTCAAGCTCCCGTCCGAACCGCAGGTCCGCCTGAAGAAGGCGGCATAGGAGGGAGCGCATGGCAAAATTTCCCGAACTCGCGGGCAAACGCGTCATGGTCACGGGCGCTGCGAGCGGCATCGGATACGCGACGGCCATACGCTTCGCGGAAGAGGGTGCGCACGTTTTCCTCGTCGACCGCGACGCGGAGGCCTTGACGCAAGCGGCAAGCACGCACGCGAACTTCAAGGGCTTCGCGCAGGCCGACGTGGCCTCCGAGGCGGACGTGAAGGGATCGTTCGTCGCGATGGACCGGGCCCTCGGCGGCATCGACGTGCTCGTTTCGAACGCCGGGATCAGCATCCGCAGCGACTTCGAAAAAATTTCGTACGAGCAGTGGAAGCGCGTCATGGACATCAACCTGGGCGGCATGTTCCTGACTGCGAAGGAAGCAACCCTGCGCATGAAGGGCCGCGGCAACGGCGTCATCCTCATGACCGCGTCGTCGAACGGCACGGAGGGACACCGCTGGTACGCGGACTATAACGCGTCGAAGGCAGGCGTCATCCTGCTCACGAAGACGATGGCGCTCGAACTCGCGCCCGACATCCGCGTGAACTGCGTCTGCCCCGGCTACGTCCTGACGCCGATGCAGCGCGCCGAGTACACGGACGAGATGCTCGCATCGACGAACGAGGGCATCCCGATGAAACGCCACGCCGAGCCGGAGGAGATCGGGGCGCTCTACGCGTTCCTCGCGTCGGACGACGCGAAGTACATCACCGGCGCGGACATCCGCATCGACGGAGGCGAGACGGCGGGGCTCTTCTAAAAATACATAAGGATGCAAAGAAAATTGGCAAAAAAATATCGGTAAAAAAAATTGCGATGGAAACCGGATTGGTATATGCTTCATTTAACCGATCCGGTTTTTTATTATTTGGGGTGGGGTGAAAGGACATGCGAAGCGTTTGCAGCATGGGGGCCAAGGACAAGATGCGCTATATCGAGAATGAGATGGCAGACGGGGGACGCGCGATTCCTTTTTCGCTGACGGCTGTTCTCGGTGTGAACGAGGAAATCCAATACGAGACGCGCAGGCACTGGGCGACCGCGATCCCCTGGCTCGTCGCGGCGTTGCTCCTCTCGCGGGCCACAAACGCCGTTTCGCTCTTTCTGGCCCTCCTTCCTTTTTTTCAGGTCAAAACGTACGAATACGCGGTGACGAACGAACGGATTCTCGCACGGGAGACGCTCTTCCGGAAAAACGAGACGAGCATCCCGCTGGACGAGGTCGCGGACATCTCCGTCCGCAAAACCCCACTGAGCGCATGCCTCGGCATCGGCACGGTCGTCGTGTCGACCGCGCGCGGGGTCGTGGTATTCCGGGCCATTGAGGACCCGGACGCGTTCGCGTTTTACGCGCACAAAACCCGCGTCGCGCAATGAAAAAACGTGACATTCCGTCCCTCTCTTGTGCTATAATTTGCGCGCTGCAGATTCTACCGAACGCGTCCCGAGGCTCATCCAAATGAATTGCGAATTGTCCCGGACCAACGTATCGAAATTTTTGCCCTCATTCGTCAGCGTCGCAAAGAAGGGATAACCGCATGAAACAATACAACACGAGAACGGTCCTGTTCCTGATCGGCATCGCGATATCGCTGGGGTTCGCCATATCCCTCACCTTCTTTTTCAACAGCAATATGATCGCGCTTTTGAAAGACCGGGAGATCGACCAGATCGAACGTCTCAACGCGCAAATCGTCGACACGGTCGAGCGAGACGCCTCACACCTCGCCGTCTCGCTGCGCGACATCGCCACACATGGCGAACCGTACCGCTTCCTCGAGATGAGAAACCCCTACGACCAGGTAAAATTTCTGAACCTGAACCCCATGACGCTCCTTCGGCTAAACTATGCCGCGATCGTCGGCAACAACGGTTTCCTTTCGGAGCGATTTTTCGATTATCGGGAAAAAATCGAGCTGGACGACGTCCCCAATTCCGCCTCCCTCCGCGAAGTGACGATGTGGCTCGCCCGCGAGACACAGAGCGCCTATGACACGATCCCCCCGGGGAGGGATGTGCTCGAGGTCATCGAGCGGACGCAGATCAGCGGGTTCGCGAACGCCGGCAACGTGCTCTATTATTTCACCGCGGTACCCATCATGACCCCTTACAACGACAAACCCTCGAACGGGACCTTTATCTACGGGCGCGTCGTCTCAAACGAAGAAGTGGCCATTCTCACCCTCTCGAGCGAAGAGCAACGCACGGGCGAGACGAACATCGACATCTCGCTGATGGAGACGAAGTCGCTCGCCGAGAGCGGGATCGGCACGCCGCGCTACTCCGAGGACGGGCGGACGATCCGGCTGCAAAGCATCATCCCCGCCATCGACGACAGCATCATCGTGCTCTCCACCGAGCAGCGCCGCCTCATGTACGAGGGGAGCGTGGCGATGGTTCGCGCGCTCTCCGTCCTCGTCTTCCTCTTCGCGTGCGCGCTCTCCTTCATCCTGCTCGCCACGATGGAATTTTGGCTCCTGCGCCCGATCTCGACCCTCGCGCACAAGGTCTCGCACATCGACTACAACCTCCCTCACACCGACATGCCGACGTTCCGCGGCCGCGAGCTCAACGTGCTCTCGAACGCGATCCGCGAACTGCTCTACCGCGTGGAGGAGCACAAGGTCTACATCGAGGAGCAGAACGAGCGGCTCTCCGAGCAGAACCAGATGCTCGACCGCCTCGCGAATTACGACCCGCACACCAACCTGCCGAACAAGAACATGTTCCGGAACCTGCTCAGGGAAAAAGTACCCGCCGCCAAAAATCGGGGAAACATCCTCGGCGTCGTCTATCTGAACATCGTCAACTTCCGGTTGATCAACGACGCGCGCGGACGCTCGACCGGCGACATTGTGATCATCGCGATCGCCAACCGCCTCAATTCGACGTTCGGCATGCTCGAAAACAACGCGATCGCCTGCTTCGGACGCGAGAACTTCGCGTTGATTCTGGAGGCGAAGAGCCGTGACGAGATCGTGCTCGCCGCCTACACCCTGATCTCCCTCTTCAACGAGCCGTTCACGATCGACGCACACGAGATCCCCGTCACGGTCAGCGTCGGCATCACCATCGCGCCGTTCGACGGGGAGACGTTCGACGAGCTCGACGCCTGCGCGAACATCGCCATGAACAACGCCCGCGAGACGGGGGACACGTCGTCGTTCCTCTTCTTCGACCACAAACAGCTCGAAACGGTCATCAGCAAGTACAACCGGATCGCGGACATCAAGCGCGGGCTCGAGCGCGGCGAGTTCAAGGTCGTCTTCCAGCCCAAGCTGAACACGGACACGAACATGATCACGTCGTCAGAGGCGCTCGTCCGCTGGCACGCCCCGACCGGGATCATCCCCCCGTCCGTCTTCATCCCGGACGCCTGCGAGACCGGCCTCATCGTGCCGCTGTCGTGGGAGATCCTGCGCCTCTCGTTCGAGAGCAACATCCGCTTCGCGCGTGAGCTGGGGCTCGACTTCAGCGTCGGTGTCAACGTGCCGAACAACGTCCTGCTGCACAGCGACTTCATCCCCGTCCTCTCCGACCTCCTTGGGCAGACCGGCATGGACCCCGGCTGCCTCAACGTCGAATTGACCGAGGACGTCCTGGTAAACGACATGAAGAAGTGCAACACGCGGATGCACGCACTCCAGCGCATGGGCGTGCAGATCTCGATCGACGACTTCGGCACCGGCTACGCGTCGCTGCAATACTTAAGCAAGATGCCCTTCAACTGGATGAAGATCGACAAGACGTTCGTCGACGGTCTGCCGGACAAACCGGAGGAGATGGCGATCATCGCAGCCAGCGTGGGCATCGCGCGCGGCCTCGGCATGAAGGTCGTCCTGGAGGGCGTCGAGACGACGCGCCAGATGGAGATCATCACCGAAGAGAACTACTGCGACCAGATCCAGGGCTACGTCGTGAGCAAACCGCTCGCGGAGGAGGATTTCCTCAAATTCGTAGCCGACTGGAACGACCGCTCCCAGGACCGCTACCACAGCCTTTTTTACAACGATTACGGGTTCTGAGCGCAGAAAATACCATCAAAAAAATCGCGGGGGCCGCACACATGCGGACCCCGCGATTTTTTTGCCGCTTCTCGTGTCCTACTGGATCGGATAGTGCAGGTACGACGTTCTCGGCTTCAGCATGCCGTCGCGGACGACGACGTCCCCTTCCTGCATGACCGCCCTGACGTTGCGAAGATTTGCGATGTCGTCCAGCGGGTTGCCATCAATGATGATTAGATCGGCCTTCTTCCCGACCTCGACGCTGCCGATCTGGTCATCGAGCTTGAGCATTTTTGCCGCCTGCGACGTGATCGCGCGCAGGCCCTCGCTCTTCTTCATGCCGAGCGAGGTCATGAGCAGAACCTCCTCGACGAGGACAGCCTGCTTGTAGTCTGTGCCACCCGCCATCTTCACGCCCGCCTTGTATGCGCGCTTGAAGCTGTCGGCGTGAAACTCGAAAGCCTCGGCGCAACGTTCGGCCATAAACTGAGAGATCGGAACCGGTTCCTGCGGTCCGGTTTTCCCGATCTCGCGGATCGCATAGAGGGTTGGGACGAACCACGTCCCTTGCTCGGCCATTTGTGCGATATGTTCGTCGCTCAGGTAGATCCCGTGCTCAAGCGTGTCGATCCCGGCGTCGAGCGCCCACTTCACGCCGATGCCGCCTTCCGCGTGGACCGCGACCATCTTGTCGTTGTTGTGCGCGATCATCACGCACGCCTCGACCTCCTCCTTCGTCATCTGTGGCGTCGTGGGCAGACCGGTCAAAGTGGAGACGCCGCCCGTCACCATCAGCTTGATGAAGTCGACCCGCTCCTCCAACTGCTCGCGCACGGCTTTCATCGCCTCGATCGGACCGTCGACCTGACGGCCCATGTAGGGACAATGCCCTGCGGTAGCGATGATCGGCTGGCCGCAGATCAGGGTTCGCGGGCCGTTGATCAGACCGATGCGAAGGCTCTCCTTGTACGACACGTCGATGTGCCGCGTCGTTCCGCAGTCCCGCTGCGTGGTGATTCCGATCAGCAAATTCCGAATACCATTGTGATAGAGGCGATACGCGATCTGCGGGGCACGGTCGTTCTTCTCCCGCTTATCGACGCCGTCGTGTGCGAGGTGCAGGTGCGAGTCGATCATGCCGGGCATCACAAAGGAAGCCGGGCGATCCGAATAGTCAAGCGTTTCCGCGTCGTAGGTGGTCGTGCCAGATTTTTCGATCTTGACGATCCTGCCGTCCTCTACAAGCACATCCATTCCAAAGAGGGCCTCTTCGGCCAACCCGTCGTAGAGCCCCTTGGTTCTGATCAATGTTTTCATCTTTATTCCCTCCGATTGTATTCGAGTGATTTTATTGTTTACCGAGACTGTGCGCCACGTTTTTTATCGAACGTCTTCTTAAGGAAATAGAAGCAAAGAAAAACATTCAGCGCAAACAGCACCAGGCAGATCGGGTCCTTCAGGAAGACCCAAATCCTGCCGTCGCTCAGACGAAACGTCTGTCGCAGGTTCATCTCGAAAAGATAACCGAGCACGAACGCGATGACGAACGCTGGCGGGCTGTAGCCGAATTTTTTCATCACGTACCCGACGACGCCGAAGGCGAACATGACGTAGACGTCGAAGAGAGACGTGTTGATCGCATAGGTGCCCAGAACGCAGAACATCAGGACAAACGGCACGAGCTTCGTGTTGTCGAACGCCGAGATCTTCGACACGCCCTTGATGAAAAATTTTCCGGCCCAGTAATAGACGATGTCGCAGACGATCAGCGTCGCGAAGATCGCGTAGACCGAGACGGGGTCAGCCTTGATGAACGTCGGCCCCGGCTGTATCCCGTGAACCATGAGCGCTCCCAAAAGGATGGCCGCCGTCGTATCGCCGGGAATGCCCAGCGCGATCAGCGGGACCAGGTTTGCGCCGCCGACGGCGTTACACGCTGCCTGCGCCGAAATCAGCCCCTCCATCGATCCCTTGCCGTATTCTTCCGGTTTTTTCGAGCGCGCCTTCGAGACACCGTATGCGATCCACGGCGACACGCCGCTCCCAATTCCAGGCAGGACGCCGACCCACGTTCCGATCAGGCTCGACCGCAGCCACACAGCGAAATAATGCCGCAGATCCCGGAAGCGAAAATGTTCGAACTTCTCCGGCGCGAAGTCCGTGCCGTCGCCCCCTTGTACATCCAGCCCCATCTGTGTTGCGCGCGCGCGGGCCACCCCGGTGAACCTGTCCATCATCTGCGTGAAGAGCTCCGACATGGCAAAGACGCCGATCAGGAGCGGCACTAGGTTGAACCCGCCGTAGAGGTCCGGGATGTTGAAGTTGAGGCGCGGCGTTCCGAGCAACGGATCTTGTCCAAACGTCGAGACGAAGAGACCGAGTGCTGCCGCCATGAGCGTCTTGATCGCCGACCCGCTTCCCATCGTCGCAATCATGAGGAACGCGGTGACAATGATGAGCGCGAACTCGGGGGGGCGGAAGTAAAGCGCGACCGCCGCGAGCGGCTGACAGACCATGATGGTGATGACGTCGCTCAGGACGTCCGCCGCCCATCCGCTTTTGAGGGAGGCCTCGAGTGCCTTCTGCCCGTGCCCCTGCTTGCGCAGCGGGTAACCGTCGAGCAGAATCGCAGCGTTTGCGGCGTTGCCCGGCGTGTTGATCAGGATGCTGCCGACCGCACCCGCCCACTGCGAGGACTTATAGATGGACAGGATCAACGGAATCCCGAACCAGGGCGAAATGTAGAACGTGATCGGAAGGGCGATCGCGATCGCCATCGTACCGGACAGCCCCGGTAGAGAACCGACGACAAGACCGAGCAGGCTTCCGCCGATGATGATCAGAACGACGTTTACATTGAATATAAGGGAGAAGGCCTCCATGATTTGTGCGTACATACGTCGGCCCTCCTAAAACAGCAATCCGGCCGGAAGCGCGACCTTCATCAGCTTCTCGAAACCGAACCAGATCAGCGCAAAGAGCGCCAGGTTCGTGACGAGCACCGCCGCGTATGCCTTGCGTTCCAGCCTGCGAAAGTAGACGGCTGTGAAGACGAACGTCGAGCTGTAGAAACCGACGAAGCTCACACCCAGAATATAGAACAGCACCGCAATGAACGACTTGCACCACGCGGCGAGCTGCAAATTGGACTCCCGCGCCGCCGCCTCGTCCCCCGCGCCTTCGTCGTTTTTGCCGGAGGAGCCGGAAAAGAGGTTGATCGCGACGAGCGCGAGCGAACAGATCATCAACATCGCCATCGTCAACTTGGGAAACATTTCCGGCCCCAGATCGTGCCGCACCTCCACCGACGGGGTGTAGGCGGGGATGACGTAAAAGAAGCAGACCGCTGCAAAGACGAATATCAAGGCGCTGAACATGGTGTCCCGTTTTTTCATTCGCTTCAACACCTTCCTTTTTCCTGTCGCGAGGGTATACGCCATATGCGAAACCGCGAAAAGCGGCTTCGGATTTCGCAATACGGCGTACGCGAAACTTGTTGGGGGCTACTTGTAAAGGCCGAGTTTCTTGATCATCGGGCCGATGAGCTCGGCGTACTTCTGCATGTGCTTGTCGAATGCGTCACCGACGACGACATACGGCGTGATATTCACTTTTGCCGCCTCTTCGAGGAACTCGGGGTCGGACGCGACCTTCAACATGGCGTCCTCGATGATCTTCGCATTCTCCTCGGGGATTCCCGCAGGCGCGTAGAGGGAGATCGGGCCCAGCGCTTCGAGCGGCATCTCGAACCCGGCTTCCTTGAAGGTCGGCACGTCGGGAATCGACGGAAGGCGATCGGGGGCGAAGACTGCAAGGATGCGGATCGATCCTTCCTGGTGGTGCGGGATCAAGGCGACGGGATTGGCGGAACCGACTTTGACCTCGCCACGCAGAAGCGCCGTGGCGGAGTCGATGTCTCCGTTATAAGGGACGTCTTCCATCGGAACTTCGTACATGTCGCAGAAAATGGCGGGAGTCAGGTGGGACGTGCCGCCGGACGCCGCACGCGAATACTTGATCGGCGTCGGACTGGCCTTTGCCGCATCGACGAGATCCTTGAGCGACATATAGGGTGTGTCCTTGCCCACTGCGATCGCGCCGACACTCAACGAGATGTTGCCAATCGGCTTGAAGTCGCTATACGTGTAGGGATACTGCTGCTGATAGATCTCGGGGTAGGAGTTCATCGCGCCCAAGAGAATCATGGTGTACCCGTCGTGCGTGTTCTTGTTCTTCAGCACACGCGCCGTCTCCGAGAAACCCCCGCCGCCCGGTTTGTTGGAGACCACGACCGGACTGCCCAGGTGCTTCGTCAGAAACTTCGCCATGGTGCGTGCATTCAGATCGGAACCCCCTCCGGGGTTGTAGGGAACCATGATGGTGATCGGTTTCTCGGGGAAAGCCGCCCTTGCCGTATCGGCCATAATGGCCATCGCAAAAATGCCGAACAATACTGCTGCAACTTTTTTGAACATGAACATGAAAATCACGCCTCCTTATCGCGTTGTGCTTCGCTCTCTCTTCCCGCCGCACCGGCGGCTCAACTCGTCGCGCTCCGATCGTCCCTTCGTGAGCTCCTCGCTAGTCATCACCCCTTAAATCGCCTGTGCGCAGTTTGTACTTCCAATGATCGCTGTCGACATAGTCGACGTTGCAATAGACGATGTCGAAATCACGCGTGTAGGCCACGGCCTCGATTTGAAGCAACGGCTTTCCGTCCGATAAACCCAGTGCCTCGGCAACGTATGGCGGTGGGATGACGGCCGAGACCTCCTCGTGCACCTGAAAGGTCTCGAACCCGAAGAGTTCGTACATCACCTTGCGCGTGTTGAGGAAGTTCCCCTGCGCGACGATCTTCGTCTCGTCCAACGCACCGGATAGATATTGGTTGAGGTAGTAGATCGGCGTGTCGTCGACGAAACGAAGGCGACGCATCCAGATGATCTCCGCCTCGCCCGGGAAGACATTTCGCTCGAGAAGGTACGGCGTCTGCGGAATCCGCTCGATCGAAAGCGTGAGCGAACGCTGTTTCTTCCAGTCGCGCCGATAGTCCTCGCGCAAACCGCCGACGGCGTACCACGGTCCCTGACCGCGGGAATATGTCACGAACGTTCCCTTGCCCTGTTTTTTTTCGACAAAGAATTCCGCTTCAAGGCGCGCCAGCGCCTGCCGAACCGGAGCTCGGCTGACGTTGAATTTTTTTTGCAGCTCGCTCTCGGAAGGGATCGTATCCCCGAAAGCGATCGCACCGCTCTCGATTTCCTTGCGCAAACTCATGTAGATGCGGTGATGCAAGGCGATCTCCATGTCGAATACCCTCTATTCATCATAACGTTATTACAAGTTGAATTTACGCTAAGTATATGCGCTTCCACTCGTTTGTCAAGACACCACAAAAGATTGACCAGGTAAAAGATTGACCAGGTTGACAAATTTGCGTGGGCGGATTAGAATCCCTCTTGGAAGATTGTTTTACGAGACGAATTTCGATGGGGCGTGAGGATGATGTTACCGTTGGTAGCGGCGTCGTTGGGAAACGAAGTAACGGTCGCGAAGATCGCGGCGGACGAAAAGGTCAAGAGGCACCTCGAGGATCTGGGAATCCTCGCGGGGCAGACGATCACCCCCATGTCGGATTGCATGGGCAACACGGTCGTCAAGGTCAGAGACAGCCGGCTCGTCATGAACCACGGACTCGCAGAAAAAATTTACGTCAGATAGCACAAAGTTCACGGCGTTTGACATTGCCCGACGCGGTAAAAGCGCACGACGCCCTCACGGACAACAACGGACCGCACCAGGCATTGGCCGGGTCGCTGCGACCGTTGATTGCGGTGGGGGCGTTTTTCGTGGCTTGAGGAAAGGAGACGGACATGCGTTTCATCGATATCGCAATCGGCGCTTTCGCGATCGCGCTCGTTCTGTTTACGGTTCTCTACAACGTACGAAAAAAACGCAGGGGCGAGAATAGCTGCGGCGGCTGTCACGGATGTTCGACGAAGAGGAAGAACCTTCCTTGCTGCGATTCGCCCCATAAAATCGGCGAGGCAAGCGGACCTCGGCCGGGTTAAAAATTTTTACACAAAAATGTTTGCCGCGATTGACAAAAGAAAAAACAGGAAATACAATGCGGTTTGCGCGTAATTGAGCGCTCTGTTCCGATTTATTTTAAAGCCGTTTGCCACATCGTTTTATTACGGGAGGTTGTGCAGGTGCAAAAAAGTTTGGATCAATTAACACCAGGAGAAACCGGAACGGTCGCACGAGTCGGTGGAGGCGGCATGATCAAGCGCCGTCTTTTTGACATGGGGATCACCCCGGGGACGGAGATCACACTCAAGAAGACCGCACCGTTGGGCGATCCGATCGAGGTCGAGATCAGGGGATATGCGCTTTCGGTCCGCAAGTCGGAGGCGGAAGCCGTCGTCATGAACGTGGAAGGGGGCGCGTCGCTGTGAGATTCGCACTGGCAGGCAACCCAAACAGCGGAAAGACGACGCTCTTCAACCTGTTGACCGGCAGCACCGCGCACGTCGGGAACTGGCCGGGCGTCACGGTGGACCGCAAGGAGGGCACGTACCGGAACAAAGGGGTGAAGGCGTCGGACGCGTGCGAGCGCATCGACATCGTCGACCTCCCCGGTATCTACTCCCTCTCGCCATACACGCCCGAAGAGGTCGTGGCGCGCAACTACATCCTCGACGAGATGGGCGACGGCCCCGACCTCATCATCAACATCGTCGACGCGACCAACCTCGAGCGCAATCTCTACCTGACGACGCAGATCATGGAGTCCGACATCCCCGTCGTCGTCGCGCTCAACATGACGGACGTGCTGCACCGCAACGGCGCGAAGATCGACGAGCGCGCCCTGTCGGAGCGCCTCGGCGTGCCCGTCGTCGCGATCAGCGCGCTACACGCGGAGGGGATCGGCGAGCTGATGAACCGCGCCTGCGAGGTCGCCAAGAAGGGCCGCAAGGGATCGTCGGTCATCGAGGACTCGCCGATGGCGGAGGCCTTCGGACGGATCGTGGACCTCTTCCGCGAGAAGGGGCTTTCGCACCCGGTCTTTCGCGCCGTCAAGGCGATCGAGGGAGACATCCTCTACACCGGCGACAACGCAGACGTCGCACGTCGCATCGAGGAGATCAAGCACAACATCGCCCTGCGTCCGGAGCTCGAGGGCGACTTCGAAGCGGCGGTCGCCGACGCGCGCTATCGCTACATCACCGAGCACTACAAGAGCGCGATCACGCGGCCGTCCGGGAAAAGCGGGCGCTCCACGTCGGAGAAGATCGACTCCGTGCTGACCAACAAGGTCCTCGGCCTGCCGATCTTCTTCCTCTTCATGTTCCTCGTCTTCCACCTGACCTTCGCAGAACCGCTCATGTTCACGGATCGCTTCGTGGAGGACGGGATCCCGTCGCCGGGCGTGTTGCTCCAAACCTGGATGGGCAACTTCACCGACGCGGTGACGGAGGCGACGGCGGGACTCCTCGAAAGCATGGGCGCCTCCGACTGGGCGACCGGGCTCATCATCGACGGGCTCTTTGCGGGCGTCGGCGGCGTGCTGAGCTTCCTTCCGCAGATCCTCATGCTCTTCCTCTTCCTCTCGATCATGGAGGACACGGGATATATGGCGCGGGCCGCCTTCCTCATGGATCGCCCGCTCCGCCGCTTCGGCATCTCGGGCAAGGCGTTCCTGCCGCTCCTGATGGGCTTCGGCTGCTCCGTCCCCGCCATGATGGGAACCCGCACGCTGGACGACGAGAAGGAACGCAGGCTGACGATCATGCTGATGCCCTTCTTCTCCTGCGGCGCGAAGCTCCCGATCTGGTCCATGTTCGCCGCGGCAATCTTCCCCAACAACGCGGACAAGGCGGTTTTCGCCATCTACTTCATCGGCATCGCGGCAGCAATCGGTGCCGCGATCGTCCTGCGCGGGACGATCCTCAAGGGGGCCGCATCGGTCTTCATCATGGAGCTGCCCGCCTACCACTGGCCCAAACTGCGCAACGTCGCGGCCAATCTCTGGGAGAAGGCACGCGGCTTCATCGTCCGCGCGACGACGATCATCGCGGGCGCGACGATCGTGATCTGGTTCCTCTCGAACTTCGACTTCTCGTTTTCCATGGTCGATCCGAACAGCCAGGAGAGCATCGTCGGCGTGCTGGGTTCCGCGCTCGTCCCGATCTTCCGCCCGCTCGGGTTTGCCTCGATGCCGGACGCGTGGAAGGCCGTCGTCGCGATCGTGACCGGCCTGATCGCGAAGGAGATGGTCGTCTCGACCCTCGGCGTGCTCTACAACCCCGAGGTCGAGGGCGACGCGCTGGAGGACGATGCAGCGGCAGGCGCGCTGGCGGCGGCGCTCGTGGCGAGCTTCTCGCCCGCGGCTGCGCTCTCGTTCATGACGTTCAACCTGCTCTCGGTCCCCTGCATGGCAGCGGTCGCCACCGCGAACGCGGAGATGCGCAGCGGCAAGTGGCTCTGGATCACGATCGGCTTCTGGCTCCTCACCGCGTGGGTCGGCGCGTTCATCGTCTATCACGCGACGAGGCTGATGGGCTTTTAGAAAAAACAGGCATCAAACGAAAACGGCGCGGCTTCGCTTGCATGCGAAGCCGCGCCGTTTTCGTTTGATGCTTTATGCGACGTTCATCTGGTTGCCGGGATCGTTGCAGGGGCGCCGAGCATCTTGATGCTCTCCGCGTTCGCCCTTTCGTCGTCGTACAGGAACATTTCGAGGATTTCCCTCAGATTCTCCACGCCGGCCGTCACGTTTTGCGCTTCCTGCGCGACACTTTCACTCGCGGCAGCCGTGTTGCCGGTGGCGGAGCGAATACCGTCCAGGTTGCCCACGACGCTCACAGTGGCCCTCGACGCCTGCGAGACGGATTTTGCGATCTCGTCGCTGCTGGCGGCCTGTTCCTCGGACGCAGCGGCGATGTTCTGCATGCTTTCACTCAGGGCGTCAACCTCTTTCAGACTCTGCCCCAACATGCCCTTTGCCTTCTCCGCCGTCTCCACGGTGCGCGCCAGCATGCCCTCCAGTTCTTTGATAATCAAGTCGGCGTCCTTTGTGTCGTCTTGCAGATTCGAGATCTGTTTTTGCACTTCCTGCGCCGCCGAACCCGAATCTTCCGCAAGCTTCCGGACTTCTTCCGCGACGACGGCAAAGCCTCTCCCCGCCTCTCCCGCACGCGCCGCTTCGATGGCCGCGTTGAGGGCAAGCAGGTTCGTCTGGTCGGCGATGCCGGTGATGATCGAGACGAAACCCGCGATCGAGCCGACGGACGTGCCGACCTTGTTGATCGACGCACCGCTCTCCTTCGAACGCTGTCCTGCCGTTGCAACCAACCCGACAACCCGGTCGACCTCTTCCGCCGCGTCCCTCGTGAGACGCGCCGTGTTGCCGGCCGCCTGTGCGCCGATCTCGGCTGCCGTCGAAGTCGAATTGACCGCGGTCGAGACCTCTTCGACACTCGCGCTGACCTGCTCCAGCGCGGCCGAATTCGACTGGGACAGATCCGTCACCTCGTCGACCGACGCCTTGATCTCCTGCATCGCCGCCACCGTCTCCTCGGACAGGGCTGCAAGGCTCTCCGCGGCCGCATGGAAGGAGGCGGACTCTTTCTGCAAATCAGCGCAGACCTTCGAAAGGCTTACCTGCAAACTCAAGTAGGCCCTCGCCATGGTGCCGATTTCATCCTTCCCGTATTTCAGAAGCCAGGTTTTCGATTCATCCGTCGCAAAGTTGAGGTCGGCCGATCGTTTCAAAAGCTCCGACATCGCCACGATCGGTTTCACGATCCCCCCGATGATCAGGTAGAGCACGAATGTGAGCAGGAGCATCCCGACGACGGCTGCCGCCACACTGTTGCGGGTCATCGCGCGGGCCTCCCGCAGCATATCGTCCACCAGGACGTTCGCGTTGAAGGACATGAACTGCTTCGCGCCGCCGATCCTCACCGGCGCGTAGGCCTTCATCACCATCTTGCCGCTCACGACGGAACGGTCGTAGACGGTATAGCCCTCCCCCTTTTCGATCGCCCGAAGTGTCTCGCTCATGTTCTTCGCGCCCTTCAGGACCATGTCGATATTTTTCCCGATGTCCTCGTTGCGCGAGGCGTAGACCAGCGTGCCCTTGTTCGCGACGAGCAGAAGCGTCGTCCGGTCGCTGATGATCTTCACCGACGACATCATTTTCTGGAGCGACGCGTATTCGAGGTCGCTTCCGACGACGCCCACGACCTTCCCGTCGAATCGGATGGGCACGCAGAGACTCGATATGACCTGCTTCCGGCCATCCGTATACGTATATTCGTTCGGTTCGGTGATCGTGGCCTCCCCCGTCGTGAGGGGCACCTTGTACCAAGCCTCCTGTCCGGGTTGGTTGAGCAGCCCCGCGTTGACATCGTCGTTCTTCTCGACCCTGCCTCCGCCGAGGTCGCTCACCGCGTATGCCAACTGTCCGGTTCCGTCGTAGCCCTCGGTTCCGGCATAGAGGGCGTCGCGACCGTCGAAGGCGTTCGGCTCGAAGGCGACCCACATGTTGATGGTGCCGGAGCTGGCGACGGCGCCCGCCTTGATGATGCCCTCGAGCAACTCCCTCGCTTTCGGGTCGGACCGGTCCAATTTTTCTATGATCGACGCGATCGTCACCACAACGCCGAGTTCGCGCTCCATCAAAACCTGAATTTCCTTCGCGACCTTGTCGACGGCCTCAAGCGTCAATCTTTCGGCATCGCTTTGGGATTTTCGCGACACAGCGACGCTCACATACGCAATCACCGAAGCAAAAATAAGGATGACCACACTCAAAATGCTGATGGAGATCTTCGCACGCAATTTCAACAAAAACACACCTGCCCTCTCATATCCTCTCATGTACCGATGCCCCGGAATGGGGCAAGCTCAAACTCCGCTAAAACTGATCCTTTTCCGAACCGGGCGAAAAACTCCGCTACCTCACCTGCCTTCGCGCAGCTGTGCTTTTTGCAATATACGAGACATGTTGAAGTGGATATTTAATTTTACTCGACAAAAAATTATATAAACAGATATATTATCAGTATACTCGAAATTTACCGGGCGATCAATATCCAAAGACACGGCAACATTGAATTCAATGCGTTTCTGCGTTATTTGATATAACTTTAATAATCACATTTCGCATTGGGGAAAAGATTTTGGATGAAAGTCGACGGGAAATTGATACGCCGATCGAATGGCCTCGAAACAACCTCTAATCGAAGCCACATCGGTGCCGGTGCCAAAGAAGACGTGTCAATCAGAACGACCAGCTGTCCTCCGTGAGGTCGAGCTGGCGGATTTTTTCCTCGAAGCCGAAGACCGTGACGTCGATCCGCTCGACGGTCGCATCGATCCGCTCCATGTTGGAGAATTTGTAGCCCTCCGGCATCCGGCCCGCGTAGCGCTTGATCTTGAGTAGCGCCTGCAAATAATTCCGCTCCTCGCGGCGCAGGACCTCTGCTGCCATCATCGCGTCCGGGTCGCCGAACTTGACGAAGAGGTGGGCGACGGCGAAGTTGCCCGTCACGCTCATCTCATCGAACCAGAGGTCGGCGAGCGCTTCCTTCAGTTTTTTTCGCTCGTCGCGGTTCTTGATCAGGCCGAGCGTCCGCTGGATCAGCAGCAGCAGCTCCTCCACCCAGGCGACAGCCTGTTCGAACGAGACGCGTGGCAGCGAGCAGTCGGCAATCATCCGCGCCTCGGTCTCCACCGTCACGTGCCCTTTGAGTAACTTGCCGACCGCGGGCTGGAGGGCGATCGTCGCGGGCTCGCTCGGCGAGGCCAGCACCTCGCGGTAGAGCGTCTCCGTGTCGAAGTCGTGGTGCTCCGTCTTGCTGCGCGGGATGAACGAGACGTACCCCGTCTCGAAATATCCCTTGCGCCCGGCGCGGCCCGCCATCTGCAAAAATTCGTTGTGCGTCAGCGGTCCGTCGACGTACTTGGCCATCTGCGCGAAGATCACGCTCTCGGCGGGCAGGTTGACCCCGAGCGACAGCGCGTCTGTGCCGACGACGACGTCTAGGATCCGCTCGCGGAACGCCATCTCGACCAGCAGTTTTTCCTTCGGAAAGAGGCTGCCGTAGTAGACGCCGACGCCGTATAGCAGCGTCTCCGGCGTGCGGGTGACCTCCAGGATCTCCGCCATCTCGCGCAGGCGCGCCCGATCGGCGCGCTCGATTTTTTTCCGCGTATGCGCGATCTGCCGCGCCGTGTGCTCGACGCCCCGTTTCGAGAACGCGAAGACGAGGGCGTCGCGGATGCGCGAATAGTGAATGCCCTTCTTGCGAAAGACGAGTTTCGTGACGCGTTCCTTCGTCTCGAACAATTCGAAGTCGCGGCGCGCCATCTCCTCCAGATAGTCGCGCACCGTGTTCGGGTCGCCGAACGTCGCGCTCATGACGAGCAGCATCGAGTCGGGGTTCGTCGCGCGGATGCCGTCGATGTAGGCCCGCGTCCGCTCCGGCGAGCCGAAGATGAAGTGGAATTCGTCGACGATCACGAACTGGTCCGGCAGGTGCGCGTACTTGAGCGTGTAGATCTCCTGCGTGCAGCAGAGGACGTTCGCGCCGGCATTTTTCTTGAAGTCGCCGGTCTCGAGCCCGACATCGAAGCCCATCTTGCGCAGATCGAGATACCGCTCGTTCGAAAGCGCCTTGATCGGCGCGGTGAAGATGACCCGCGTCGCCTCCGGCATCGACGGCGTGCCGTCCGCCTTCATCAACCCCGCCCAGCGATACGCGACCCACGTCTTGCCGCTGCCGGTCGGCGCCGAAAGGATGGCGTTCCGCCCCTCGATCTGTTCGAACGCGCGCTCCTGCCACTCGTAGAGCGTCGACAAGCCCGTCTCCTACGCGTCCCGCTCGCCGCGCACGAGCTCGAAAATCGTGAACGAGAGCGCGGGCAGCGTGAGCGTGATGGCCCACTCGCGCCCGTGAATGACATACGGCTCCGCGTGCAATGCGAGCCCCATGTTGCCCCAGTTGCCGCCGCCGTACGCCTGCGCGTCGCTGTTCATGACCTCTCGCCACTCGCCCGGCTCCGGAACGCCGAGCTTATATCCCTGCCGCGGCACGGGCGTGAAATTCCCGACGCAGAGGACGACGTTGCCGTAACCGTCGCGCCGCGTGAAGGACAGCACGCTCGCGTCCGTGTCGCCACAGTCGATCCACTCGAAGCCCCAGCGCTCGTAGTCGCCGTCCCACATCGCCGAGTGCGATTTGTAGAAATGATTCAAGTCCCGCACCCAATTGGAGATGCCGCCGTGAAAGGGGTCGTCCAGTTCGTGCCACGCGAGGCTCGTGTCGTGGTTCCACTCCGCCCCCTGCCCGAACTCGCCCCCCATAAAGACCAATTTTTTCCCCGGGTGCCCGTACTGCCATCCCAACAACAGGCGCAGGTTCGCCGCCTTCTGCCAGGCGTCGCCCGGCATCTTGCCGTACAGCGACCCCTTGCCGTGCACGACCTCGTCGTGCGACAGCGGCAGCGTGAAATTTTCGCTGTACGCGTACCACATGCCGAACGTCAGCCCGTTCTGGTGGTACTTGCGGTAGATCGGGTCGAGCCCCATGTAGTGCAGCGTGTCGTGCATCCAGCCCATGTTCCACTTGTACCCGAAGCCGAGCCCCCCGACGTATGCCGGGCGCGAGACCATCGGCCACGATGTGCTCTCCTCCGCCGTCGTCTGGATGCCGGGGAAGTCGGTGTACAGGATCTCGTTCATCTTGCGCAGGAAATCGATCGCCTCGATGTTCTCCTTGCCGCCGTAGCGGTTGGGGATCCACTCGCCGTCCTTCCGCGAGTAGTCGAGGTAGAGCATCGACGCGACCGCGTCGACGCGAAGCCCGTCCGCGTGGTAGCGATCGAGCCAGAAGCGCGCGGATGAAAGCAAAAAACTCCGCACCTCATTGCGCCCGTAATTGAAGATGCTGCTCTTCCAATCCGGGTGATATCCTTTGCGCGGGTCCTCGTGCTCGTACAGGCACGTGCCGTCGAAGTTCGACAGCCCATAGGCGTCCGACGGGAAGTGCGACGGCACCCAGTCGAGGATGACCCCGATCCCGGCGCGGTGCATGGCGTCCACAAGCTCCATGAATTCGTGCGGGTTGCCGAAGCGCGAGCTCGGCGCGAAATAACCGAGCGTCTGATACCCCCACGAACCGTAGAACGGGTGCTCCATCACCGGCAAAAATTCCACGTGCGTGAAACCCATCTCCCGCACATAATCCACGAGCGTCGTCGCCAGTTCGTGATACGACAGCGAGCGGTCGCCCTCCTCCGGCACGTGTCGCCACGAGCCGAGGTGCATCTCATATATGTTCTGCGGCGCTTTCGTCCCGTTCGCGTACGACCGGTTCGACATCCACTCGTCGTCCGACCAGCCGAAGCCCTCGATGTCCCAGACGCACGACGCGCTGCGCGGCGGCGTCTCCCACCAGAACGCGAACGGGTCCCCCTTCTCCAGCACCTGATCGCCGTGATTCGAGACAATACGATATTTATACAGCTCGCCGTGCCCGACACCCGGCACAAAACCCTCCCAGATGCCGGAGTCGTCCCACCGAGGTCCGAGCGGATCCGTACGCGGGTTCCAGCCGTTGAAATCGCCGATCACCGAGACCGCGCGTGCGTTCGGGGCCCAAACCGCAAAAAGTGTCCCCCGGACGCCGTCCACCTCCATGACGTGCGACCCCAACACCTCGTACAGCTTTGTGTGATTCCCTTCACGGAAAAAGTAGATATCCTTCTCCTTCATCAGACTCACACCGTGAATCACCGACACGCGAATCACTCCTTCCCGAACCGACCATCCAACACCACCACTCTATCACATCACACAACTTTAAAACAGAGCGCGAAGGTCGTGGGGCTTTGCCCCACACCCGGCAGGGAGCAATGCTCCCTGCACCCTCGTCATAGAGTCAAAAGACGGAGGCCCGAAATTTTTTCGCCGCTCAGCGGCAAAAAAATTTCGGGCC